>JADHRH010000042.1 GCA_016777545.1 Candidatus Pelagibacter sp. | reverse complement strand
ACAACTTATAATGGTTTCTGGTTTTGATAAATATTTTCAAATAGCTCCATGCTTTAGAGATGAAGATGCAAGGGCAGATAGAAGTCCAGGTGAATTTTATCAGCTTGATTTAGAAATGTCTTTTGTTGAACAAGAAGATGTCTTTCAAGTTGTTGAAAAACTAATAGTCAATGTTTTTAAAAAATTTTCTGAAAAAAAATTGATGTATGAAAAATTTCCAAGAATACCTTATGAGGAATCTATGCTTAAGTATGGATCAGATAAGCCAGATTTAAGAAACCCATTAATAATTTCAGATTTATCAAACATTTTTACACGTGATGATGTTACGTTTGAGATATTTAAAAAGCTTGTAAAATCTGGTTCTAAAGTGAGATGTATAGTAACAAAAAATACAAAAGATAAACCTAGGAGTTTTTTTGATAATATTGATAAGTGGGCAAAAGAACAAGGGGCGTCTGGTCTTGCTTATTTTACAATTGAAAAAGAAGAAAATATTTCAGCAAAAGGACCGGTTGGAAAATTTTTTTCTAAAGAAGCCCTAGAGGAAATTATGAAAATCACTGGAGCTGAGATAGGGGATAGTATATTTTTTGCTTGTGGCAAAATAAATGATGTTGAAAAAATAACCTCTCTAGCTAGAGATAAAATTGCTAAAGATTTAAAATTAATTGATGAAAATACTTTCGCATTTTGTTGGGTTGTTGATTATCCAATGTTTGAAAAAAATGAAGTAACTAATAAAATCGAATTTAGTCACAATCCATTTTCAATGCCTCAAGGAGACTTAAAAGATATTGATTTTGATAATCCTCTTAATATTAAAGCCTACCAATACGATATTGTTTGCAATGGGATAGAGCTATCTTCTGGTGCAATTAGAAATCACGTGCCTGAATTGATGTATAAACTTTTCTCGATTGCTGGATATCAAAAAGAACAAGTTGATGAAAAATTTAGTGGAATGATCAATGCTTTAAGTTATGGAGCCCCACCTCATGGTGGTATAGCACCTGGTATCGATAGAATTGTAATGCTATTAGCAAATGAAAAGAATATTAGAGAAGTTACAATGTTCCCAATGAATCAAAATGCTCAAGACTTAATGATGAACGCTCCATCAAACGTTAACGAAGAGCAACTTAAAGAGCTTGGTTTAGCTTTAAAACTGAAAAAATAATATTACTTTTTACCTTTTAAGCTTATCTTAACGTCAGATAAATCAACAAGATTTTTTTTGTAGTTATTTCTAACAAAACCTTTGCTAGTAACATCTTTTATAATTTTAAGTAATTGATTTTGATCCTCAGTATTTTCTTCCTCAGGTAAAGATCTATCTGATCCACCAATTGATGGAGTGTGAGCAAGATCTTCTCTATTTTGATATGAAATTGCTAATTCTCTAAAAATATAATCAAGTATTGAAGAAGCACTCATTATTCTGTCATTACCGTGTACTTTTCCAGATGGTTCAAATTTAGTATCAACATAAGCACTGATGAACTCATCTAAAGGAACGCCATATTGAAGTCCAAGTGAAATTGCTATTGCAAAATTGTTCATCAAAGCTTTTACCAGTTCACCCTCTTTACTTGTGTCTATGAAAATTTCTCCAATTTTACCATCTTCATATTCACCAGTGTGGAGATAAACTTTATGGTCACCAATTGTCGCTTTTTGGATGTAACCTTTTCTTCTATCAGGCATACTAAATCTTTTACTGACACCTTCGTTAATTTTTTTAACAAAATTAGTATTATTTTCTTTTGAAATGACCTTAGGTTTGCTTTGTTCAGTAATAATATCTATTTTTTTAGTTTCGGTTACTTTATTATTTGCATCTAAACTTTTTGTTTTTCTTGTATCAAGTTTAACGTCTAAAACTTCAAATTTTCCATCGTCCCGTTTTTCAAGATTTGCCAACTCTGTTTCATTAATATCATCTAGATAATGATTAACTTTAAAGCTACAAGTATAATAAGTTTCTACTAAATATTTTGCCATTTTTCCTTTAATTAATTTTTTATTTTGAATCGTAAGATAATTAATTTATATACAAATCCTTACTTTAGTCTAATTTAAATAATACAATTTAGGATTGAAGAATTAATAAAATAATATGTTGACACTTTTAAAAAAAATTTTCATTTGGTGGAACCAAGAAACACTAGGTACAAAATTAAAAACTATTTTTTACGGAAAACTTGCTGGAAAAGATTTGAGTGGCAACAAATATTACGAAAGTAAATCTGGAAAACGATGGGTGATTTACAGTGATGAAATTGATGCATCGAAAATCCCTAATGAATGGTACTCTTGGATGCATTTCACTAATAATAGAATTGAAAACAATCATGAATTGAAAAAATATGATTGGCAAAAACCGCATCAATCAAATCAAACGGGTACTGAGAATGCCTATCATCCTAATAAAAATAATGATCCTATTAAAAAAAAATATACAATCTGGAAAAGTTAGTTTCTTATTTCTTTTAATTTATTTTTTTTTAACAAGCTTATCATCACCCCTAGTAGCTAATGAAAATAATGAAGGAAAATTTGTTGAAATAAAAATTTTAGATAAAGTAAGTTCAAAGACTGATCTTTTAAAATTAAAGATAGGAGAGGAGCTAAGATTTAAAAGTTTATTAATAAAAAGTCTCAAATGCAAAAACTCTGAATTTGATGACAACCCAGAAATTACAGCTTATATTCAAGTTAAAGACACGATTAAAAATGATAACAACGAAGTGTTTATATTTAATGGGTGGACTTTTTCATCTAGTCCTTCAGTAAATCCTTTTGATCACCCAGTATATGATATTTGGTTAACAAGATGTTATTAAAATACTTTTTCATTATCTAGCCAGCTAACATTAAAGTCTGACTCAACAAATTTTTTATGATTTAGTAAAATTTTATGAAGAGGTATTGTTGTTGTTATTCCTTCAATGACAAATTCATCTAAAGATCGATTCATTCTTTGTATTGCTTCAGTTCTATTTCTGCCATGAGTGATGACTTTACAAATCATACTATCGTAAAATGGTGTAACTTTATAACCTTGAAAAATTGCACCATCTACTCTTGTTCTAAAACCTGATGGTTGGTGACACATTCCTATAGTTCCAGGTGAAGGTTGAAAATTTTTACTCGCATCCTCTGCATTAATTCTACATTCTATTGCATGCCCCCTAGGATTAATGTCACTTTGTTTTAAAGCTGTTTCACCAGTGTAAGCTATCCAAATTTGTTCTTTAATAATATCAATCCCAGTTACCATTTCAGTTACAGGATGCTCTACTTGAACTCGGGTATTCATTTCTAGAAAATAAAATTTTCCATCTTCATATATAAATTCAACAGTTCCAGCCCCCTCATAACCAATTTTACTAACCATATTTACAGTTCTTTCAAAAAGATCTTTTCTGATCTGATCTGTTAAAACTGGACTAGGAGTTTCTTCTATTAATTTTTGATGTCTTCTTTGAACTGAGCAGTCTCTTTCATGTAAATGTACTGTTCTATTTTTTCCAGATAATACCTGAACTTCAATATGTCTTGGATTTTGGAAAAATTTCTCAATATAAATTTCATCATTGCCAAAATATTTTTGTGCTTCAGACTTTGCTGTTGAAAATAATGTTTCAAATTCTTCTTCTTTACGAACGATTTTCATTCCCTTGCCTCCACCACCTGCGGATGCTTTAATCAGAACTGGAAAGCCTATTTTTTTACAAAGTTCTTTGGCTGCCTTTATGTCTGTTATTCCGCCTTCAGAACCTTCAATAACAGGTAGACCATGTTCTTTTGCAATTTTTTTTGCTTGAATTTTATCTCCCATCATCTCTATGAGTTTTGAAGAAGCACCAATAAATTTAATATTATTTTCCTCTAGTACTTTAGCAAAATTTGCATTTTCAGATAAAAAACCATATCCAGGGTGAACCGCTTCTGCTTTTGTAAGTTCTATTGCTGACATCAAAGCTGGGATATTTAAATAACTATTTGCAGGTTGGTGTGAGCCAATGCATACACTTTCATCCGCCAGTCTTACATGCATACTATCTTTATCAACATCAGAATGAACAGCGACAGTTGCTATACCCCATTCTTTGCAAGCTCTTATAACTCTGACTGCAATTTCCCCTCGGTTTGCAATTAGAATTTTTTTAAACATTACTCTACGATGATAATAGTTTGGCCGTATTCAACAGGTTGGCCATCTTCTACACAGATTTCTTTTATAATTCCATCTGCTGTTGATGGAACATGGTTCATAGTTTTCATAGCCTCAACTATCATAACCGTTTCACCTTTTTTAATTTTTTTACCAACTTCTACAAACTTTTTACCACCAGGTTCTGCCGCAAGATAAGCTGTACCAATAATAGGGGATTTAACTTCAGTTCCAGAAACAACAGTTGACTTAACTGTATCAAGGGCTGGTGTTGAAGCAGCAACACTTACAGTTTGATTTGAACTAGTTGGATTCGATTTTGATACTTTTATCTTAGTATCTTTATCAGTGTATTCAATTTCAGTTAAATTGAATTCATTTAAGTAGTCAGTTAATTCTTTAATAATATTTTTATCTATTTTCATTTTGTAACATGTTTTGCATTGCAATTATGGCTAAAATATAACCATTATCACCTAATCCAAAAATTCCACCAGTAGCAATATCGCTGATTAAAGATTTGCGTCTAAATTCTTCCCTTTTATATATATTTGATATGTGAAGTTCAATAATTGGTTTTTTATAAATATCTAAAGCATCCCTGATAGCTACAGATGTATGTGTAAAACCTGCAGCATTAATAATTATACCATCAAATTTACTTTTAGCCTCTTGGATGGTTGTAACTATTTCACCTTCTATATTTGACTGGGAAAATTCTAAATTAATATTTAAATCTTTAGCTTTACCTAAACAATTTTCTTTTAACTTATCAAAAGTTATTGATCCATATTGTGATTGTTCTCTTTCACCTAATAGATTAAGATTAGGACCATTAATAATTATAATATTATTACTCATCAAATTCTTATACATTATGAAAAAAATAAAAAAAATAAAAATTAAATTAAATGGTAAATTTTCAACGATAAATGAAAATTTAAGCCTTTCTATTTTTTTAAAAGAACTAAAAATACCTCTTAAAAAAGTAGCAATTGAATTAAATCAAGAAATAATAGATAAAAATAATTTAAAAACAATAAAACTAAAAAATAATGACAAAATAGAAATTGTTCATTTTATTGGAGGTGGATAAAATTGGTTAACGATAAATTAATAATTGATAAAAAAAAATTTAATTCCAGATTAATAGTTGGAACAGGAAAATATAAAAGTATGGCAGAATGTGCAAAAGCTATTAAATTATCTGGAGCAGAAATTGTCACTGTTGCTGTGAGAAGAGTAAACATTTCTGATAAAAAAAAACCTTTATTGATGGACTACATTGATCCAAAAAAAATAACTTACTTACCAAACACTGCTGGCTGCTTTAATTCTGAAGAGGCTCTTAGAACATTACGTTTAGCAAGAGAAATTGGTGGATGGAAACTGGTAAAACTTGAGGTTTTAGGAGATAAAAAAAATTTATTTCCAGATATGATTGAAACATTAAAATCTACAGAAGTTTTAACTAGAGAAGGATTTAGAGTAATGGTTTACTGTAATGATGATCCTTTAATGGCTAAAAGATTAGAGAATGTAGGAGCTTGTGCGATCATGCCTCTTGCAGCACCTATAGGATCTGGACTTGGGATTCAAAATACAACAAACATAAAAATAATAAGAAGCCAAACAAAGCTTCCTTTGATAATTGATGCTGGCTTAGGACAAGCGTCAGACGCAGCTATTGCTATGGAGTTAGGTTGTGATGGAGTATTGGCTAATACTGCAATCGCTAAAGCTAAAAAACCATTTCAAATGGCATTGGCATTTAAGAATGGAGTGATTGCTGGAAGACAATCTTATTTAGCAGGTCGTATAGAAAAATCTATTTACGGTAGCGCATCTTCTCCAAAAACTGGAATTATCTAAGCTACAGGTTTTTTAAAAAATTTCTTTTTAAAAAAAGGTTTTTTATAAGGCTTTTTTTTAATAGGACTTTCAAAAGATTTAACTTCTTTTTTTTGCTCTTCTAGATTTTTTAACTTTTCTATATGTTGAACTATTTCTATTGTTTTTTTAGTTTTGTTTTGAAGATCAATTATGTATTCAGGAATAATAAGACTGTTATCTGCAATTATATCGATCTTAATTAAGTTTTTTTCTTCAAAATACTTTAAATCTTCAATAAAGTTTTCTTTCATAAAGTCCGATATCTTTTCGCAAATCTTAAGTTCTACAAATTTTGCTTTTGTTAAAACAGCTTTAACCTCGACTAATTTAAGAATCTTCATCGCAAAAGACTCATCTGTAAGAGTAACTTTCCATTTTACAGCACTTTCCCTTAATCTTTGTCTGGACATTTCTAAAAGTCCAAATGTACTAATTCTTCCAATTTGAATTCTTGCCCTATCAGTTCTGCATTGTTCTTTAAGTTTTCTCTCAACCAACCTTCTATTTCCAAAACTCAACATATCAATAAAATCAATAATAATTAGACCAGACAGATCTCTTATTTTTATTTGTCGAGATATCTCTTCTGCTGCCTCAAGATTAGTGTCTAAAGCAGTACTTTCTACATTTTTTTGTTTAATAGAGCTTCCTGAATTTATATCAATTGAAACTAGTGCTTCAGTTGGATTTATAACTAGGTAACCTCCTGATTTTAGTTTTATTTCTGAGTCATAAATTTGATTTAATTTTTCTTCAATGTTCTCTTTAAAAAATAAAGGAACTTTTTCTCTATATTTTTTTATTTTTTTTACATGAGAGGGCATCATTAACTTCATAAAGTTTTGGGCCTTTTTGTAACCTTCATTACCTTCAATGACGATACTATTTGTGCTTTCATCATACATATCTCTCAAAGTTCTTTTTATAATATCACTTTCTTGATGGATTAATGATGGAGCTATAGAGTTTAATGCATTTTCTTTAATTTCATTCCAAGTTTTAATCAAAGTTTGAAGATCATGATCAATATCATTTTTTGTTTTGTTTGATCCTGCAGTTCTTACAATAAGC
The DNA here is from genome assembly GCA_016777545.1 of Candidatus Pelagibacter sp. GTDB lineage: Bacteria > Pseudomonadota > Alphaproteobacteria > Pelagibacterales > Pelagibacteraceae > Pelagibacter. Next base: position 549 of record JADHRH010000042.1, on the reverse strand, counting down.
CCCATTTCTTTTGGAATAACTATATCGTTTAAAATAGTTCTAATTTTTTTTCTTTCTCCTGGGTTAAATATTTTACGAGATATGCCACCACCTTTTGGTGTATTGGGCATTAGGACAATATATTTACCTGCTATAGAAATAAAAGTACTCAACGCAGCACCTTTTTGTCCTCTTTCATCTTTTAAAACTTGTATTAAAATTACTTGGTTAGGTTTTATAACTTCTTGTATCTTATATCTTTTAGATCTAAATCTGGTTTCAGGTTTTCTACCGTGTAATGCAGGAGAAGGTTGTTCTTTATCTCCATCTACTTGAGTAGCATCTGTAATTGGAGTGTCACTCCCTTCTGTTATCTGATCATTTGTTTCAAATTCAGATTCAAGTTTTACTTCAACTGGATCATTAATATCAAGATTACCCTCGTTAATATTTTTTTGTTCTTCTAGCTCGCTTTTTTTTAATAGTTCTTCTCTGGCTTTTTCTTCTTCTTCTTTTATTTTTGCTAAATCACTCTGAGGTATTTGATAATAGTCAGATTGAATATCGTTA
>JADHRH010000041.1 GCA_016777545.1 Candidatus Pelagibacter sp. | reverse complement strand
ATAGAAACTTATCTTACTTGTCTTTAGTAGAAGTTTTATTTGGCTATCCTATAGATGGAGTAATTTTAACAACTGGTTGTGATAAAACTACGCCAGCAGCATTAATGGCTGCGGCAACTGTAAACATACCAGCAATAGTTTTATCAGGTGGTCCAATGCTTGATGGAAGTTATAAAGGAAAAAAAGTAGGTTCAGGAACCATTGTTTGGGAAGCGAGAAAACTGCACGCAAAAGGAGAAATTACATATGATGAATTTATGGACATGGTTGCTGCATCAGCACCAAGCATAGGTCATTGTAATACAATGGGAACAGCATCATCTATGAACTCTATTGCAGAAGCATTAGGAATGTCTTTAACAGGTTGTGCGGTTATACCAGCTCCATACAGGGAAAGATCACAAATTTCATTTGAAACAGGAAAAAGAATTGTTGATATGGTTCATGAAGATTTAACACCTTCAAAAATCATGACTAAAGAAGCATTCGAAAATGCAATATTAGTTGCAAGTGCAATAGGAGCTTCAAGTAATTGTCCACCACATCTCACAGCAATAGCAAGACATATGGGTTTAGAATTAGATATAGAAAATTGGCAAACACTAGGTCACGATATCCCATTACTTGTAAATTGTCAGCCAGCTGGCGAACATTTGATGGAAAGATTTTATAGAGCAGGAGGGATTCCTGCAATTATGCAAGAATTATTAAAAAATAATAAATTGCACAAAAACGTACTTACAGTATCTGGGAAAACTGTAGAAGAAAATTTAAAGATTAAAATAGATGTAGATAGCGATGTTATTAAATCATTTGAAAATCCACTAGTAGAAAATGCAGGTTATATCGTTATGAGAAGTAATTTTTTTAGTTCTGCTGTTATGAAAACATCGGTTATTAGTGATGAGTTTAGAAAAAGATATTTATCAGATCCAAAAAATAAAAATGTATTTGAGGCTAATGCCGTAGTATTTGAAGGACCAGAGGATTACCATTCAAGAATAAACGACGAAAAGTTAAATATAGATGAAAAATCAATTTTGATGATTAGAGGCTGTGGACCCGTAGGTTATCCAGGTTCTGCTGAAGTTGTAAATATGCAGCCACCAGATAGATTATTGAAAAAAGGGATTAACACTCTTCCAACATTAGGAGATGGCAGACAAAGTGGCACTTCAGAAAGTCCATCTATTTTGAATGTTTCACCAGAATCGGCTATTGGTGGGGATTTATTGATAGTTCAAACAGGAGATAAAATTAAGATTGATCTTAACAATAGAAGAATTGACTTATTAGTATCAGAGACTGAGATCTCAGATAGAAAAAAAAATACCAAGATCCCAGTATTAACAAACCAAACACCATGGCAGGAAATTTCCAGAAAAATGGTAGGTCAATTAGAAACGGGTGCTTGCCTAGAAACTGAATCTTTATATTTAGATATAACAAACACAAAAGGGATGCCCAGGCATTCACATTAAAAAGGAAAAACATGAGCAATCGACTAGAAGGTAAAAATATTATTGTAACAGCTGCAGGCCAGGGAATTGGTAAAGCAACGGCTATAGCATTTCATAATGAAGGAGCAAATGTAACTGCAACAGATTTAAATAATAAAACTTTAGCTGAATTAAATAAAGAATATCCTAAAATTAAAGTTCAAACTTTAGATTCAACAGACAATAATGCTATTTCAGAATTTATGAAAAGTGTTGATAGAGTTGATGTTTTGTTCAATGCAGTGGGCTTTGTTCACCATGGAACTATTCTAGATTGTGAAGAAAAAGATTGGGATTTTTCTTTTGATGTAAATGTCAAATCTATGTATCAAATGTGTAAAGCAATTTTACCTTTAATGGTTAAGCAAAATGGTGGAAGTATAATTAACGTTTCGTCATGCGCCTCTAGCCTTAAAGGTTTTCCAAATAGATTTGTTTACGGAACTACAAAAGGAGCAGTAATTGGCTTAACTAAATCAATAGCTGCAGATTTTGTAAAACAAAATATTAGATGCAATTCTATTGCACCAGGAACAGTATTTTCACCTTCTTGGCAAGATAGAGTTAATCAAAGCCCGGACCCGGTACAAGCAAAGAAAGATTTTATAGCAAGACAACCAATGGGAAGACTAGGAACAGCAGAAGAAATAGCTGCTGTAGCAGTTTATTTAGCTGGAGACGATGCAACATTTACTACAGGAACAACAATTTCTGTTGATGGTGGAATTTCAATTTAATAAATTAAGAAAAGGTAAATTATGAAACTATTAAGAGTAGGTGTTAAAGGAAAAGAAAAACCAGCAGCATTAGATAAAAATGGAAAATTTAGAGATTTAAGTTCTCATATTACTGATTTAAATTCAGATACTGTAAATTTTGAAACTATTAAAAAATTAGAAAGTATAGATTTAGAAAGTTTACCTGAAATTTCAAATTCTGAGAGAATAGGAGCTTGTATTAATAAACCAGGAAAGTTTGTAGCAATTGGTTTAAATTATTCTGACCATGCAGCAGAATCTGGTATGGATGCTCCATCAGAACCTATTGTATTCATGAAAGCGACAAGCTCAATTAATGGTCCTAACGATGATATTGAAATTTCAAAAGATTCAAAAGAGCTTGATTGGGAAGTAGAATTGGGAATAATTATCGGAAAAGACACTAAAAATATTAGTGAAAAAGAGGCTGAAAATCACATTCTTGGATATTGTTTAGTAAACGATGTGAGTGAAAGAGAATGGCAACTTAAAAAAATGGGACAATGGGTTAAAGGAAAATCACATGATACTTATGGACCAATTGGACCTTATTTAGTTACCAAGAATGAAATCTCCGACATTAACAGTCTTAATTTAAGCTTAGATGTTAATGGGCAAAGAATGCAAACTGGAAACACAGATAAAATGATTTTTAATGTGTTCTTTATTGTTTCATATTTAAGTAAGTACATGACGTTACAAGCGGGTGATATCATTACGACTGGAACACCTCCAGGAGTAGGTATGGGAAAAAAACCACAGGTATTTTTAAAAGCAGGTGACACAATTAGATTATCAATTGATAATTTAGGTGAACAAAACTCAAAAGTTGTAGCTGAATAATTTGAATATCATAACTTCAAAGCCCAAAGTTATATGGAATTCGAAAACAATATTAGGTGAAGGCACCTTATGGGTGCCATCACATAATTCAATTTACTTTGTTGATATTAAGAAAAAAAAGATTTTTACTTTAAATGTTAAAACTAATAAAAGAAGAATTATAAAGATTAATAAAGAAATTGGGTTTCTAGCTCACATTAAAAAAGATATCTTTATACTTGGTTTACAATCAGAGCTTAGAATTGTTAATCTAAAAAATAAAGAAACTATTAGATCTATTCCAATTGAAGAAGACAAACCTCTAAATAGAATAAATGATGGAAAAATTGATCCTGAAGGTAGATTGTGGTTTGGTACTATGGATAATCTTGAGAGAAACATTAAAAATGGATCTTTATATTGCTTAGATAAAAAACTTAATATTCATAAAGTCGATACAAAATACTATATTACAAATGGTCCTGCTTTTATTAACTCTGAAAACTTCTTACATACTGATAGTCGAAGTAAAACAATTTATAAAATTAGAATAAATAAAAAACACAAGATAATTAAAAAGACAAAATTTTTAAAATTTTCAAAAATAGATGGCTCACCCGATGGAATGACAATTGATTCAAAAAAAAATGTTTGGATTTGTCATTATGGTGGAGCATGTATTTCTGTTTATAATTCAAGAGGTAAAAAAATTCACAAAATTGAATTACCAGCAAAAAATATTACTAATTGTACGTTTGGTGGATTGAGTAATAATGAAATTTATATATCAACTGCCTTAAAGGGTATGACTAAAAATGAAATTAAGAAATATAAACTTTCAGGCTCTTTTTTTAAAATTAAAACAAATGTTAAGGGGATTAAGTCAAAATCCTTTAAAATATAAAAATTACAAAGTGATTAAGTGTAGTTTAAAAATATTATAGGATATAATAAATCATATGCAGAATATTAGCTTTATTGGAATTGGTCTTATGGGGTTTCCAATGGCAAAAAACCTTCTTAAATCAGGCTTTAACTTAAGAGCTTATAATAGATCTCAAGATAAAGCAGATAGATTAAAAGAATTTGGAGCAGAAATATCTACATCCATCAAAGACGTTGTTACAAATTCTGATGTAATTATTACGATGCTTACAGATGATGCTGCAGTAGAAAAGGTAATGGGCAGTGATGAGTTTATATCTAATATTAAAGAGGGAGCGACTGTAATTGATATGAGCTCAGTTAACCCCGTTATTACAAAAAAATATTTTAAGATTTTAAAAGAAAAAAATATTAATTATTTAGATGCACCTGTATCTGGCGGAACAATTGGTGCAGAAGAAGCCTCTCTTGCTATTATGGTAGGCGGTGATGAAGAAACATTTAAACAATGTTATGATCTTCTTAAAATATTAGGCAACCCAACTTTAGTTGGACCTGTTTCCTCTGGTCAAATTTCAAAACTAGCAAATCAAATAATTGTTGGTGTTACCATTGGAGCTGTAGCAGAAGCTGTTACATTATGTGAGAAATCAGGCACTAACCCAAATAAAATGATTGAAGCTTTATCAGGGGGTTGGGCTGATAGTAAAATATTGCAAACTCATGGAAAAAGAATGATCAACAAAGATTTTACCCCAAAAGGAAAAACTACAACACAACTAAAAGATATGACTAACATTATTAATGCTGGAAAAGCAGCTGAAACTCATTTGCCTATTTCTAGTTTAGTTAAAGAAATGTATAAAGATTTAGTAGCAGATGGTCAGGGAAATACAGATCATAGCTCTTTATATAAAGCAATAGAAAAAATAAATAAAAAATGAAATTTTTAAGAATTGGAAAGACAGGTCAAGAAATTCCTGTAGCACTAGATAGAAATGGAAAATATAGAAATCTATCATCGATTATTAAAGATTTAAATTCAGAAACTATTAATTTTGAAACTTTAGATAAAATTAAAGATATAAATTTAGAGAACCTGGAAGAGGTAAATCAAAATGAAAGAATAGGGTCTTGTATTTCTAAACCAGGAAATTTTTTTGCAATTGGCTTAAATTATGTTGAGCATGCAAAAGAAACAGGAGCAAAAACACCTGACAACCCAGTTCTATTTAATAAGTCAGTTCATTCTATAATTGGACCAAACGACAATGTGATTATTCCTAAGACTTCAAAAAAATTAGATCATGAAGTTGAAATTGCTTTTGTCATAGGAAAAAAAGCAAAAAGAGTTTTAGAAAAAGATGCACAAGATTATATTTTTGGTTATTGTATTTGTAACGATATCAGTGAACGTGAATGGCAAAAAGAAAAAGGAGGTCAGTGGGTAAAGGGTAAATCTGGTGATACATTTGGACCTTTAGGGCCTTATTTAGTAACTAAAGATGAAATTCAAGACGTTAATAATTTAAATTTAACGCTAGATGTTAATGGTAATAGACATCAAACAGGTAACACCAATCAAATGATTTTTAATTTTAACTTTTTGGTAGCTCATATCACAAGTTTTATAACATTAATGCCTGGTGATATAGTTACAACTGGCACCCCTCCAGGAGTTGGTCTTGGCATGAATCCTCCTGTTTTTCTTAGGGAAGGTGACGAGATGAGACTAAATGTTGATAGTTTGGGTGTGCAAAATTCTAAAGTTATTCTAGAACAATAATTAAGTAAGATGATTAAAAGAGACCTTTATTACGAAAGAATTCCGACAAAATCACTAAGAGAAGATGTTAGATACTTAGGTGACATTTTAGGTAGGGTAATTAAAAAACAAGAGGGGCCAAGTTTCTTTAAATTAGTAGAAGATACGAGATTACTTTCCAAGGCAAATTTAGCCAATAAGCACGTCAAAGATCCCTTTAAAAATATTTTAAATAAAATTAAAAATCTAAACCCTGAAAATACCTTTAAGTTAGCAAGGGCTTTTAATCATTTCATGAACTTTATAAATCTGTCAGAAACTACAGATGCATCAAGAAAACTTGATGAATATGAAAATAATAAAAAAAACAGTAATAAAAATATTTTTATTGAAGAAATATTTGAAAAACTTTTTAAAGATAAAAAGATTACCAATAAAAAAATTTATGATGTTGCAAAAAAACTAAATATTGGAATTGTTTTAACAGCACACCCAACAGAAGTTAAAAGAAGAACACTAATACAAAAATATAACAAAATTATAAAAATTTTAGAACAAAGAGATTTATATAAAAAAAATCTATCAAAATTAAAAACCTTAGATAAAGATTTATATAATGAAATAACCATTATATGGAACACTGATGAGCTTAAAAGATCGAAACCTACACCGTCTGAAGAAGCAAGATGGGGATTGGCAGTAATAGAAGACAGTCTTTGGGACTCTATTCCCAAAGTATATAGAAGACTAAATAACATCTTTCTTAAAAATATGGGAAAATCACTTCCTAGAAACTTTAATCCAATTGAATTTGGATCATGGATGGGTGGTGATAGAGACGGCAATCCAAATGTTACAGCAGAAGTTACTAGCGAAGCCTTACTTTTATCTAGATGGGAAGCTGCAAAACTATATGAAAAACAATTAACGAATTTAATACGTTCATTGTCTATGAAAAAGTGCTCTACACAAATATTAAATATAACAGGTAAAACATTTGAACCCTATAGGGTTTTTTTAAGACCATTGAGGGACAAATTACGAGCAACACATATTTTGATAAAAGAACATCTGGTTAATAAAGAACCATTGGATCATAAAAAACTTTTATCTAATACTGGTGAAATTTTAACACCTCTTAGAGTTGTAAGAGACTCACTAATCCAAAACCAAAGTGAAAATATTGCTGAAGGTGATTTACTGGACTTAATTAGAAGGGCTAGATGTTTTGGAATTAATTTAGCTAAATTAGATATTAGACAAGAATCATCAAGACATACCAAATTAATCTCAGAAATTGTAAAAAAGAAATACAATAAAGACTATTTTTTATGGAATGAAAGTGAAAAACTTGCTTTTCTATCTTCAAGAATTAAAAGTAAAAAAAATTTAATAAAAAATTCTTTACTTAAAAACAAAGAAAATAAAGAAGTTTGGTCTACATTTAATGTACTTGTTGATCAACCTAAAGAATGTTTGGGTGCCTACGTTATCTCAATGACTTCAGCGGCATCAGATATATTATCTGTTGCCTATTTGCAAAAAGAAGCCAAAATTGTCAATAAATTAAGAGTAGTTCCTTTATTTGAAACTTTGGATGATTTGAGAAATGCCAAATCAATAATGAACAGTTTATTTTCGTTGCCTTGGTATAGAAAATCGATCAATTATAAACAAGAAATTATGATTGGTTATTCAGACTCGAGTAAAGATGCTGGTAAATTATCTGCTAGTTGGCATCAATATAAATTACAAGATGAAATTTTGAAATTGGCCAAGAAGTACAAAATTGACATTACTTTTTTTCATGGACGAGGTGGATCTGCAGGGCGTGGTGGAGGACCAATTCAAGCAACATTAAAATCACAGCCAGCAAATTCAGTTAATGGAAAAATTAGAATTACAGACCAAGGTGAAGTTATCCAGCAAAAATATGGTTATGAACCATTAGCAAAATATAATTTATGTAGTTATATAGGTGCGGTGGTTCAAGCAACATTAAACCCTCCATCAGAACCTAAGGTAAAATGGAAACAATTAATTGAAAAAATGTCAGAAATTTCTATGAAATCTTACAGAAGTAACATTAATGAAAAATCAGATTTTATAAGATATTTTAGAACTGTAACCCCTCACAAAGCTTTGGGTAAACTTTCAATTGGTTCTAGACCTTCAAAAA
>JADHRH010000040.1 GCA_016777545.1 Candidatus Pelagibacter sp. | reverse complement strand
CAGACGCACAAGTTACAGGTTTTATAATGGTTAAAACATTAATTTTAATTCCTTCAAGAATGTCAGCATCCAGATTACCTGGAAAGCCTCTTTTAAAAATTAATAATTTATCAATTATTTCTCATGTTTTTAAAAGAGCTGTAGAGGCCAATATTGGTGATGTGGTAGTTGCAACAGAAGATCAGGAAATATTAGAGGATGTAACTAAGAATGGTGGAAAGGCAATTTTAACTGGCAGTCATCATAAAACTGGTACAGATAGAATTTTTGAAGCTTATAAAAAACTTAATCTAAAAAATATTGATTACATATTGAATCTTCAGGGGGATGAACCTGATATTGATAAAAATGATATCATAAATTTAAATAATTTTATGATTAACAATAATTCAGCAATTGGAACATTGGCTGCAAAATTAAAAGATGATGCTATGCTTGAAAATGAAAATGTTGTTAAAGTTTTTACAGAAAAAGAGATAGTAAATAATAATTTTCCATTAGCAATAAACTTTAGTAGAAAAAGTATGCCTTCAAGTAATCTAAATGTTTATCATCATATTGGAATATATTCATATAAGACAAATATATTAGAAAAATTTATAGATTTAGATCAAACTATAAATGAAAAAAAAAATAGATTAGAACAATTAAGAGCGCTTGATAATAATATAAAAATTAATGTAGCTTTAGCAAAATATTCTCCTATTGGAGTCGATACAGAAGAGGATTATCTGGCTATAAAAAAAATTATGGAATATAAATCACAATAGAATGAAAAAAATATATTTTCAGGGAACTTTTGGAGCTTACTCACATTTGGCAGCATTAGAAATAGATCCAAATTCAAAAATTATTCCATGTAAAACATTTGATGAATGTTTTTTAAAAGCCTCATCAGAGACAAATTCTAGAATAGTAATACCAGAATCAAATCGTATTACAGGAAATATTGGAATAGAGTACTTAATCTTTAAATACAGACTAAATATTTACGCCGAATATTTTCAAAAGATTGAACATAATTTATTAGGACAGCCTGATAGTAAGCTAAGTGATATTAAAGATGTGTTTTCTCATGCTCAGGCGTTATCTCAATGTTCAAAATTTATAAAAAAGAATAACTTTGTTGAGCATGTTCGAGCTGACACAGCGGGATCTGCTGAAAATATTTCAAAGAATAAAATTAAAAGTGAAGCAGCAATAGCATCATCATTGAGTGCAGAAATTTATAATTTAAAAATACTTGCTCCCAATATTGAAAATGAAAGTGGAAATGCAACTCGGTTCTTAATTATGGGAAAGGAAGTTTCACAGCCTAATTTTGAAAATAAAAAATACATAACCTCTTTTTTATTTAAACTTAAAAGCAAACCTGCTGCCCTCTATCAGTCGTTGGGAGGTTTTGCTATTAATGGTGTTAATCTTACAAAGCTTCAAAGTTATCCAGAGCAGAATTCATTCGAATCTTATTTTTTTCTATGTGATTTAGATGGCCACATAGAAGATACAAAAGTTCAAAAATCTTTGGAGGAATTGGGACTTCATTGTCAAGACTTTCACGTGCTAGGTGTTTTTGAGGCTGATAAATTTAGAGAAAAATAACCTAGAAACTTTTCTTGTAGATTAGAAAACATTACTGCTATAATAGTTTTGGAGGCTAGAGGTGAATGCTGCTTGAACCCGACCAGATCTTAACGGAAGCAGTCGTAGAGACAGTTTTTCAGGTTCTAGTCTCCTTAAAAAAATGAATAAAAATACAAAAGTTTTAGCTTTAAAATATAGACCCCAGACATTTGATGACCTTATAGGTCAAGATGTGGTGGCAGAAACTATATCAAATTCAATTAAGGCTAATAAAGTTCCAAATGCTTACCTTTTCACAGGAATTAGAGGAATTGGAAAAACTACCACAGCAAGAATAGTTGCAAAGTCTTTAAATTGTTCAAATGGCATTGATAACCTATGCAAAGAAAATTTTTGTGAAAATTGTACTGCAATTTCAAATTCAAATCATATTGATGTTTTAGAAATGGATGCAGCAAGTAAGACAGGAGTTGATGATGTAAGGGACCTTATTGAATTCTCAAGGTATGGTCCAACTACAGCTAAATATAAAATATTCATAATAGATGAAGTTCACATGCTCAGCAAACAAGCATTTAATGCTTTGTTAAAAACATTAGAGGAGCCGCCAGAATATTTAAAATTTATTTTTGCAACAACTGAAATAAAAAAAATTCCAATTACAGTAGTATCACGATGTCAAAGATTTGACCTATCTAGAATTAAATCATTTGAATTATTTAATTTTATTAAAGAAATTAAAAATAAAGAAAATGGCAATGCATCAGATGATGCACTGAAATTGATTGTTAAAATTTCTGAAGGGTCAGTTAGAGATGCCTTATCATTACTTGATAGAGCATTACTGACATTAGATAAAAATAGAGAATTAGATTTAAGTGCTGCTCAAAAAATATTTGGTTATTTCGATAAATCACAACTAATTACTTTGTTTGAACTTATATTTGAGGGCAAAGAAAAAGAAGTTTTAAACACTTACAGGGAAATATATAATCAGGGAGTTGAGCCTAAAATATTTATAAATGATTTCCTAGAATTACTTTATTATTTTAAAAATATTAATTCATTAGATATTGATGGAACAAATTTTTCTTTAAATGATGAAGAATTTAAAAAGATTCAAGAAATCTCAGGAAAAGTTAATAATGAAACTTTAATATTATTTTGGCAATTTACAATTAAGACTTTGGAAGAGCTAGATATTGTTTCTAATCAACATTTATCTATGGAAATGTTTTTAATTAGACTGACACATTTAAAAGAAATGAATAAGCAAGTATTAGATATTGATGACGAAGAAGCATCTCAAAAAACTGAAAAAGTTAATTATGCCTCTTCTTTACAAACAAAAGATGATGATGATTTGTTTGGGATAAAAGACAAAGCAGAAACAATAGGTCAAATGAAAAATATTGTTCAAGAAAAAGATATAAAAATAAAAGATGAGGGGAAAGAAATTAAACTACAGACAAAACTTTTAAATTCATTTGATGATCTATTGGAATTATGTTCATCTAAAAAAGAAATTAAATTAAAATATGAATTAGAAAAGAATGTTAACCTTGTAAGTTTTGAAAACAAAAGAATAGAAATTTCTTTTAATGAAGATCTTGATAAAGATTTTATCAAAGACTTGTCTTTAAAACTTTATGAGTGGACAAACGAAAGGTGGATAATAACATTAAGTAAAACAAAGGGTCAGCCATCTAAAAAAGAAGAGGAAGTAAATTTAAAAAAAGAGTTAATTGACTCTGTAAAAAAATCTTCAATTTATATGGATATTTTACAAAAATTTCCTGATGCTGAGCTAATTGATATTAAGCAAAGAGATAACAAAAAAAATGACTGATTTTACAAAAATTTTAAATAAAGCTAAGGAATTAGAAGCCAAAATGAAAGAGAGCCAGGAAAAAATTAAAAATATTCAGGCTGAGGGAACTTCAGGTTCCAACTCAGTAAAAGTTATACTAAATGGTGAAAACGAAATGATTAAAATAAATTTATCTGATGAAGTTATGAAAGAGGATAAAGTTATAATAGAAGACTTAATCGTAGCGGCTCACAATAATGCAAAATCAGAACTAAAGTCTAAAACATCTGAGGAACTTTCAAAATCCACAAGTGGATTTGACATTCCTGGTTTTAAATGGCCACTTTAATTCAATGCAAAATATTAGTGAAATAGATGAATTAATTAAATTAATTGCTAAGCTTCCAGGCTTAGGTCCTAAATCTGCAAAAAGAATTGTACTAAAACTTATAAACAATAGAGATGAGTTGGTTAAACCAATGGCCAATACATTGGCCCAGGTTTATAAAAATGTAATTAGATGTCAATCTTGTGGAACTTTAAAATCAAACTCTGACGGTTGTAATAATTGTGAAAATACAAAAGAGAAATATAACAAAATATGTGTTGTTGAAGACATAGCTGACCAATGGTCTATAGAAAATTCAAATATTTTTAAAGGATACTTTCATATTCTTGGTGGAACAATTTCATCTGCTGGTCAGAGAAAAGAAGACCTTTTAATTAATTCATTGGTGGAGAGAGTTATTAGAGAAAATATAGAGGAAGTTATATTAGCCACAAGTGCAACTGTCGAAGGTCAAACAACAGCTTATTATATCCAAGATAGTCTTAAGCAAACTAAAACAAAAATAACAAAACTAGCACAAGGTCTGCCAGTTGGGGGTGAGATAGAAAGTCTGGATGATGGAACTTTATATTCTGCCTTTAAAAATAGATCGGGAATTAAAACTAATTCTGACTAGACTTTTTTAACAATCTGTTTAGATGTAGTAAAGGCTCTGTATATCCAGAAGGCTGTTCTTTTCCATTAAAAATTAAATCACAAGCAGTTTTAAACGCAACCGATTGATCAAAATTATCAGACATCATTTCATAGCTACCTCTTCCAGATCGAGTATAAGCGCCATCATTCTTATTTTGATCATCTACAATCTTTGCCATGTTTTTCATAATTTTTATTACTTGTTCCTTAGAACAAACACCATGATGAACCCAATTAGCAATGTGTTGAGATGAAATTCTTAAAGTAGCTCGATCTTCCATTAATCCAATATTATTAATATCAGGTACCTTTGAACAACCAACGCCATGATCAATCCATCTCACAACATATCCCAATAGAGTTTGTGCAGAGTTTGCAATTTCAGAATTTATTTCATCAACAGACCAGTTTGGTCTATCAGCTACTGGAATCGTTAAAAGATCATCTAACTTTGCAGCCTGTCTTTTCTGCAATTCTTTTTGTTGATCAAAAATATTTATTTCGTGATAATGAAGAGCATGAAGAGCTGCTGCTGTAGGAGAAGGTACCCAGGCACAATTAGCTCCGGCTTTAAGATGGCCAGTTTTTTGCTCCATCATATCTTTCATCTTATCTGGCATGGCCCACATGCCTTTACCAATTTGTGCTACACCTGAAAAACCACACGCAAGTCCTACATCCACATTGTTATTTTCATATGCATTAATCCATTTCGAAGACTTCATATCTCCTTTTTTTATCATTGGACCTGCTTCCATTGATGTATGCATTTCATCACCAGTTCTATCTAAAAAACCTGTATTGATAAAAAATACTCTATTTTTCAGAGTTCTGATGCACTCTTTAAGATTGGACGATGTTCTTCTTTCCTCATCCATTATTCCAATTTTACATGTGTATTTTTCCAATCCTAAAACTTCTTCAACTTTAGTAAAGATTAAATCTGTAAATGCAGTTTCATCAGGACCATGCATTTTTGGTTTAACAATATAAATGGAACCTTTTCTAGAATTACTTTTTTTTTCGATATCGTGAAGGCAAGCTGCTGAAGTTATAAAGGCATCCATAATACCTTCTGGTATTTCAGAACCATCTTTTAAAGTGATTGCTGAGTTAGTCATAAGGTGTCCAACATTTCTTATCAATAACAAACTCCTTCCATGTAGTTTTAATCCTTTTCCATCTTTAGAAATATAACTTCTGTCAGGATTTAATTTACGTTCATATGTCTTTCCATTTTTTTCGAAAGTTGATTTTAAATCACCCTTCATAAGTCCAAGCCAATTACGATAACAAATAACTTTGTCATCAGCATCAACCGCAGCAACACTATCTTCATTATCACAAATAGTTGAAACTGCAGCTTCAACAATAATATCGCTAATTTTAGCAGGATCTTGTTTAGAACTAAAAGCATTTGGATCTATAATTATTTCTATATGAAGATTATTATTTTTTAATATTATTGCTGAAGGATCATTGGCCTCTCCTCTATGACCAATAAATTTATCTTTATTTTTTAAAGATGTTTCAGCATTATCTTTTAATATTGTTAAAGAACCATTATCAATTTTAAACCCTGTAATATTATGCCATTCAAAATCTTCTAGAGGAAAATATTTTTTTAAAAAGTCTCTTCCATATTTTATAACCATTTCCCCTCTTAAAGGATCATATCTTTGATGGGCACTATCTTCAGATTGTTCAATTATGTCTGTGCCATACAAACTATCATATAAACTCATCCATCTAGCATTTGCAGCGTTCAGTGCATATCTTTCATTCATGATTGGAACTACTAATTGCGGTCCAGCAATACTAGTTATTTCTTCATCAACGTTATTTGTTTGAATTTTAAAATCTGGACCTACTTCTTTTAGATAATCAATTTCCTTTAAAAATTTTTTATATTCCTCTAAATTTATTTCATTGCCTTTATTAGCAATATGCCAATTGTCTATTTTTTTTTGTAAATCCTCTCTTATTTTTAATAGTTCTTTATTTTTTGGGGCTAGCTCATGAACTGCTTTGTCGAAGCCTTCCCAGAATTTTTCAGAAGAAATATTTGTATCTTTAAGCAATTCTTCATTAATGAAGTTAAGTAATTGATTAGAAACTGATAGATTGTGTATTTTTGTATATTGTTCTTTCATAGCACCCTTAATAATTACCCCATCTGTATTTTTGCCTGAGAGTTTTGCTCCATCGGCGAGATTTAATCTCTTTCCAGAGTGTTATGTTTTTATCGGTCCTTTTGCCTGAGAGTTTCCGGGGTGGTTGCTCCTTCGGCGCTATTTTTATTAGTCTCTCCCGATTTGTTTAAGAGTACCTTTAAACAAGATTATGTCAAATATAAATTATTTAAAACATTTTATTGCCTTTTTTGTTAATTAAATATTAATAAAGTTGTTTATGAAAAATTATTTAAACTTTGAAACAGATATAAAAAATCTTGAAAATGAATTGGAAAAACTAAAGGATCCATATAATCAAGATGGGCTATCAGAAGTAGACACAAAAAAAATCTTACAATCACAAAAAGAAATAGATGAAAAGTTACAAGAGATTTATTCAAATCTAGATCCTTGGCAAACAACTTTAGTTGCAAGACATGAAGATAGACCTAAAGCAAAATTTTTTATAGATAATTTATTTGAAGATTTTATTTCATTGTCTGGAGACAGGTTTTATGGGGAAGATAAATCAGTAATAGCTGGGTTTGCAAAGTTTAATGAAAAATCAGTTTTGGTTATTGGACAAGAGAAAGGTGACACTCTTGAAACTAGGATGGAAAGAAACTTTGGAATGATGAGACCCGAGGGTTATAGAAAAACAATTAGATTAATGAATCTGGCAAACAAATTTAATATCCCAATAATTTCATTTGTTGATACCCCTGGGGCTTATCCTGGTGTTGGAGCCGAGGAAAGAGGGCAGGCAGAGGCAATCGCAAAATCAATTGAATGCTGTATGTCATTAAATGTTCCAACTTTAGCTGTTGTAATTGGTGAAGGTGGTTCTGGAGGAGCAATAGCACTAGCCTCATCTAATAAAGTTATTATGTTAGAAAATGCAATCTATTCAGTCATATCTCCAGAAGGATGTGCAACCATTTTATGGAGAGATCCAAAGAGAACCTTAGAGGCTGCAAAAGCAATGAAATTATCATCAAAAGATCTCCTTGAGCTAAAGGTAATTGATGAGATCGTTGCAGAACCAATTGGTGGTGCCCACCGAGATAGAGATTTAATTTTGGATAATGTTAAAAGGTCAATCACAAATAATTTGAATGAATTTGAGAATATGAGTGGAGAAGAAATTTTTAACCATAGAAAAAATAAATTTTTAAGCATTGGAAGAACAAAGGGCTTTGTAAGTCAACCAGATAATCTAAGTGTACTAAATATGCAAAAAAATAAGCTTAATAGCTTTATTGAAAAATTTTTTAACTCTAAGATTTTTTTATCAATATTTGTTGCAGCAATTGTTTTGTTTTCTTATCTGGTTTTTTTTCTATAAAGCGCCACAGCAATTTTTAAATTTTTTACCAGTGGCTTCACACTTTTCGTTTCTTGATAGTTTTTGATCTTTTTTTTGTATTAATAAACATTTGGGGTTATTCGAAATTTGCTTCTTAATAGGTTCAGTTGTATTTTCACTTGGCTCTTGAACTATTTTTAGATTTATTAAAATTGTAACAAAATCAATTTTTAATTTATTAAGTAAATTTTCAAAAAGATAAAAAGCCTCTTTTTTATATTCAACCAGGGGATCTTTTTGACCATAAGACCTTAGGCCAATAACTTGTCTTAATTGTTCAAGATATTGGATATGAGATTTCCAATTTAAATCAATGCACTGAAGTAAAATTCTTTTTTCAATTTCTTTAGCTTTTTCTTCATTAAGTATATTAATTCTCTCATTTCTAGCTTCAATAA
>JADHRH010000039.1 GCA_016777545.1 Candidatus Pelagibacter sp. | reverse complement strand
ACCATCTGAACTAGGAAAAACATTATTTAATAAATTATCTAATTGAAAATTATTTATCTGATATTATATCAATAAAATAGATGTCATCATCAAAAAATCTCGAATTCGAAAAAACGTCATTTCTTAGTAAATCAAATAGTGCATTTATAGAACAAATGTATTTAAAATTTATCAATAAAGATAAAGATCTCCCAGAAAGTTGGCAGCATTACTTTGAAGGTATAGGCGAAGACTTAAGTATGATTGCTAAGGAAATTAATGGACCATCTTGGGGCTTAAAAAATAAAATTGATATAGATGAACTTCAAAAAAAAATTGAACAAGAAGAAGAGAGACCATCAGGTAATACTCAGCAAGCTAATGTAGGTCAAATAAATTTATCTAAATCAAATGAAGACTCAATTAAAGCGGTCTCTATGATTAGATCATATAGACAAAGAGGACATCTCATAGCTAAATTAGATCCATTGCAATTATTACAGTCAGATTATCTAGATGAACTGCATCCAGAGTCTTTTGATTTTAAAAAAAGTGACTATGAAAAAAATATTTATTTAGGTGGTGTTATAAATAAAGATCAATCGAATATAAAAGAAATATTACTATTTTTGAAAAAAACTTACTGTGGGCCAATTGGATATGAATATATGCATATATCAAATCCAACTGAAAGAAAATGGTTTAGAGATCGGATTGAAAAGTCAGAAGACAACTTAAATTTTACAAAAAATGGTAAAGAAGCAATTTTAAATAAATTAATACAAGCGGAAGGTTTTGAAAAATTTTTACATAAAAAATATGTAGGAACAAAAAGATTTGGACTAGATGGTGCAGAAAGTTTAATTCCTGCTTTGGAACAAATAATTAAGATTAGTGGCCAGTCTGCAGTCAAAGAGGTTAAGATTGGAATGTCACATAGAGGTAGACTGAATGTATTAGCGAATGTTTTGCAGAAATCATATAAAAGAATATTTAATGAATTTGCTGGAGAAATTAATGCATCATCAGAAGAAGGAGCTGGAGACGTTAAGTATCACTTAGGTGCATCTTCAAATAGAGAGTTTGATGGAAACTCTGTGCATGTTAGTTTAACAGATAACCCATCTCACTTAGAGGCAGTTAATCCAGTAGTGCTTGGGCAAACAAGAGCAAAACAATTTTTTCATAAAGATAAAGAGAGAAATAAAGTAATACCCATATTGATACATGGTGATGCTGCATTTGCAGGCCAAGGTGTGGTAGCCGAATGTTTTGCAATGTCTGGATTACCAGGTCATAACACTGGTGGAACAATTCATATTATTGTTAATAACCAAATAGGTTTTACAACAAGTCCAAGATTTGCACGATCTTCACCTTATCCATCTGATGTAGCAAAAATGGTTGATGCTCCAATTATTCATGCTAATGGAGATGACCCAGAAGCTGTCGTTTATGCGGCAAGAATAGCTACAGAGTTTAGATTAAAATTTAATAGAGACGTGGTTATAGACTTGATTTGCTATAGAAGATTTGGTCATAATGAAGGAGATGAGCCTTCATTTACTCAGCCATTGATGTATGAAAAAATTAGATCACATCCCTCTGTAGTAAATGTTTATGGGAATAAATTGATATCTGAGAATACAATTACTAATGATATTTTAGAAAACTCAATAAAAGAATTTAAAAATTTACTTGATGATCAATTTAAAAATGCAAAAAATTATAAGCCTCAAATAGAATGGTTTGAAGGCACATGGTCAGCATATAAACCTGAAAAAGGAAAAGATAAAAGAGGAGTAACAGGTGCAGATACTAAAAAACTTTTAGAGATTTCAGAAAAAATAAATTCTTATTCTGAAAAATTAAATTTACATAAAACAATAACCAAAATACTAGACTCAAGAAAAAAAGCAGTCGAAAATGGATCAAACATAGACTGGTCAACTGCAGAAGCGTTGGCATTTGGATCTTTATTAGAAGAAGGATATCCAGTTAGGCTAGTTGGCCAAGATTCTGGTAGAGGAACTTTTAGCCAGAGACATTCTGTTTTAAGAAATCAAAAAGATAATAGTCGTTATGTCCCTTTAAATAATATTTCAAAAAATCAAAAGCAATTTGAAGTAGTCGACAGCTTTTTATCAGAATTAGCAGTTCTTGGTTTTGAGTATGGTTACAGTCTTGTTGAACCTAACACACTTACAATATGGGAAGCTCAGTTTGGAGATTTTGCTAATGGAGCACAAGTAGTAATAGATCAATTTATTGCATCAGGAGAAAGAAAATGGACAAGAGCATCAGGTTTAGTAATGCTTTTACCACATGGATATGAAGGTCAAGGCCCAGAACATTCATCAGCTCGTTTAGAAAGATTTTTACAACTATGTTCTAACGACAACATGCAAGTAATGAATTGCACTACTCCTGCAAATTATTTTCATGCACTAAGAAGACAAATGCATAGAGATTTTAGAAAACCATTAATTATGATGACACCAAAATCTTTATTAAGAAACAAGTATTGTGTTTCAAATTTAGAAGATTTTAATAAAGAAAATTCATTTCATAGAATATTATGGGACCATGCTGTGGACCCAAAAACTAATGGTTTTATAAAATTAAGAAAAGCTTCAGAGATTAAAAAAGTAATAATGTGCTCAGGTAAAGTTTATTTTGATTTATTGGATGCTAGAGAAAAACTTAAAATAGATGATGTAATATTGTTCAGAATTGAACAACTATATCCATTTCCTGCAAAAACTCTTGTAAAGGAACTTAAACCTTACGCTAAAAATGCTAAGTTTTATTGGTGCCAGGAAGAACCAAAAAATATGGGCGGATGGTTCTCAGTAAGAGACTATATACAATGGACATTAGAAACTATTAACGCTAATAATAGTAAAATTTCTTATATAGGAAGAAGTCCAGATGCATCTCCAGCAACAGGATATGCAAAAAGACACATTTCACAACAACAAGAGATTATTAACAAGGTTTTTGAATAAAAATGAGTGAAAAAATTTTAGTACCAGTTTTGGGTGAGAGCATAACAGAGGCAACAGTTGCTAAATGGCTTAAAAATGAAGGTGACACAGTTGAAGCCGATGAAGCAATTGTAGAGTTAGAAACTGACAAAGTTAATTTAGAAGTTCCATCTCCAATAGATGGAGTATTATCTGAAATAAATTCAAAAGATGGTGAAACCGTAGAAGTAGGAGCTCTTCTTGGTACGATAAGTCAAAATGGAACTCAACCATCTGAAAAAAAAATAATTACAAAAATTGAACCTAAAAAAACTGAAAATAATGTAGTTAATTTAGAAATTAAAAAAGAAATTCCTAAAGTTTTTGAAGAACCTGAAGAGGAAGAACCTTTAATATTAACCAATGAAGTTAAAGAAGAAAAAACCGATTCTTCAAATAAAAATAATGAAGTACTTTCACCAGCTGTAAGAAAAATAGTAGTTGAAAATAAAATTGATTTAAAAAAAGTTAGTGGCTCTGGTAAAGAAGGTAGAATTCTTAAAGGTGATCTAATTAGCATGATGGGAGAAAACCCTCAGCCATCAGAAAGAAAAATTAAATATGGTCAAGAAGAGAGAATTAAAATGTCTAGGCTTAGACAGACAATTGCAAAAAGATTAAAACAAGCACAAGAAAATGCAGCATTATTAACAACATTTAATGAAGTTGATATGACTGGTATAATGGAAATGAGAAAAGAGAACCAGGAAGATTTCCAAAGCAGGTATGGAATTAAATTAGGGTTTATGTCATTTTTTGTAAAAGCATGTGTTGCTGCACTAAAAATGTATCCATCAGTTAATGCTGAAATTGATGGAGATGAAATTATTTATAAAAATTATTACAATATGAGCTTTGCAGTAGGAACTGAAAAGGGATTAGTGGTACCGGTATTAAGAGATGCTGATCAGTTATCATTTGCAGATATTGAAAAAAATATTAAAACTATTTCTGAAAAAGCAAGAGATGGAAAAATAACCATAGAGGACCTTCAGGGTGGAACCTTTACAATTAGTAATGGTGGAGTTTATGGTTCAATGTTATCTACTCCAATATTAAACTTACCTCAATCTGGTGTGTTAGGTATGCATAATATAGTTGAAAGACCAATGGTAGTTGATGGTGAGATTAAAATTAGACCCATTATGTATCTTGCTTTGTCTTATGATCACAGAATTATAGATGGAAAAGAGTCAGTATCGTTCTTAAAAATGGTTAAAGAAAATTTAGAGGATCCAAGAAGGTTGTTTTTAAATATTTAAATGTCAGATAAATTCCAAGCAGTTGTAATAGGTGGTGGTCCGGGAGGTTATGTGTGTGCAATAAGATTAGCGCAATTGGGAATTAAAACTGCATGTATAGAATCAAGAGGCTCATTAGGTGGAACTTGTTTAAATGTTGGGTGTATACCTTCTAAAAATTTACTAAATATTTCTGAAAATTATCATAAGGCGCAAAATTTCTCTAAACTTGGCATTGAGGTGAGTGGGGTAAAACTTAATCTTCAAAAAATGATGCAAAATAAGGATAAAGCGGTGACAATTTTGACTAAGGGCGTAGAGTTTTTATTTAAAAAAAATAAAGTCACTTATTTTAAAGGCACTGGAAGCTTTAAATCAGCAAATAAAATCTCGATATTAGATGATGACAAAAAAGAAACCATCATTGAAACAGATAAAACAGTAATTAGTACAGGGTCGGTGCCAGTTGCATTACCAGG
The DNA here is from genome assembly GCA_016777545.1 of Candidatus Pelagibacter sp. Taxonomy (GTDB): domain Bacteria; phylum Pseudomonadota; class Alphaproteobacteria; order Pelagibacterales; family Pelagibacteraceae; genus Pelagibacter. The sequence goes on along the minus strand of JADHRH010000039.1, from coordinate 3,620 downwards.
TATTAAATTTGATGAAAAAATAATTGTATCTTCAACAGGAGCATTAACTTTAGAAACTGTGCCAAAAAAAATGGTTGTAGTTGGTGGTGGTTATATAGGATTAGAGATGGGGTCTGTTTGGTCTAGATTGGGTGCAGAAGTACATGTAGTTGAATTTTTAGAGCATATTACTCCTGGTATGGATAGAGAAATATCTACAGAGTTTATGAAAATATTAAAGAAACAAGGAATTAATTTTCATATGCAGACGAAAGTAGAAGGAATTAAAAAAAATGCTAATGGTGCTAAAGTTTCAACATCTGATAAAGATGGAAAAAAAGCAGATTTTGATTGTGATGTGGTTCTTATATCTGTTGGTAGAAAACCTAATACAACTAACTTAAATTTAGAAGCAATTGGTGTTGAATTAGATGAAAAGAAAAGAATTAAAACTGACAAAGCATTTCAAACAAATATTAAGAATGTATATGCTATTGGAGATGTAATTGATGGACCGATGCTTGCTCACAAAGCTGAAGACGAAGGTATTGCAGTTGCAGAAAATATTGCAGGACAATCAGGACATGTTAATTATGATATTATTCCTGGAGTTGTTTATACAACACCAGAGGTTGCTTCAATTGGGAAAACAGAAGAACAATTAAAAGAAGCAAATACTAAATATAAAATTGGTAAATTTTCATTTATGGCAAATTCAAGAGCTAAAGCAATTGATGAAGCAGAAGGTTTTGTGAAAATCTTAGCTGATGAAAAAACAGATAGAGTTTTAGGAGCACATATTATTGGACCTCATGCAGGTGAATTAATTGGAGAAATTGGAGTAGCAATGGAGTTTGGTGCTAGCGCTGAAGATATTGCAAGAACGTGTCATGCGCATCCAACATTCTCAGAAGCTGTAAAAGAAGCAGCTTTATCAGTAGATAAAAGAGCAATACACTCTTAAAGTATTTTCATATTATAAAAATATGAAAGTACCGATTCTTATACCAAATATTTTTAATCATCCATTTACCTATAATTCAGATTTAAATTTAAAGGTTGGAGACTATGTGGCAGTGCCTTTTGGAAAGTCAGAGGTAACGGGAGTTGTATGGGATGATTTTGAAAAAAAAACAAACAAAAATTTTGCTATTAAAAAAGTTTTAAGAAAATTAGATGTTCCACCATTAAAGAAAAATACAATTAAATTCTTAAATTGGTTTTCTGAATACAATATGACCCCTAAAGGTATGGCATTAAAATTATTATTATTAAGTAGTGGCGCCATAGAAAGGTTACCAATTGAAGCTTATGAGCCATTCAAAATTGACATCAAAGAAAATGAAATAAAACTTTCTAAAGAGCAAAAAGATTCATTAAAAAAAATGAATGTATTAAATCAAAAATTTAGAGTTCATGTTTTACAAGGCACTACCGGCTCAGGTAAAACAATGGTCTATTTTGAGGCTTTAAAAGAGATAATTAATAAGGGTTTTCAGGGGTTAATTCTATTACCAGAAATCGGATTAACAGGACAATTTCAAAATAAATTTATAGAATTTTTTGGTTTCAAGCCTGCTGTGTGGCACTCAGGTATTACAAAAAAAAATAAAGAAATTATTTGGAGTGGAATAGCAAATGATAAAATTAAAGTTGTAATTGGTGCTCGATCTTCATTATTTTTACCTTTTAAAAAACTAGGATTAATCATTGTTGATGAAGAACACGATCAATCTTATAAGCAAGATGAGGGAGTAACTTATAACGCAAGAGATATGGCAATTTCTAGAGCATCCTTTGAAAATATTCCAATCAATTTAATAACAGCCGTACCCTCTATTGAAACTTATGACAATATTAAAAAAGGCAAATATAGTTTATCAAAACTTGATCAAAGATATTTAAATGCATCTTTGCCAAAATATGAAATAATTAATCTAAATAATTCCAAACTTGAATCTCAATCCTGGATAGCTAAAGAAACAATTGAGAAAGTAAAATTTCATCTTGAAAAAAAAGATCAAGTATTATTTTTTTTAAATAGAAGAGGATTTTCACCCCATGTATTATGTAAAAAATGTTTTACTAGTTATTCATGTCCAAATTGTTCAATAAATTTGGTTTATCACAAAAACAAACAAAATTTATTATGTCACTATTGTGGATACAAAACTTTACTAAATAGGGACTGCTCGAAAGAAGGAAAATGTGATTTTATTTTTAGTGGGCCTGGAGTTGAAAGGATATCAGAAGAAGTAAAAAAAATTTTTCCCGCCAAGGAAACAGCTATATTTTCTAGCGATACAATGAATAAAAAAAGTTCAGCAGATGTTTTAGAAAAAATTATAGATAACAAAATTCAAATTTTAATTGGAACTCAATTAATTTCTAAAGGATTTCACTTTCCAAGTTTAAATTGTATTGTTGTTGTTGATATCGATTTATCATCACAAGGTCATGACCTAAGAGGCGCTGAAAAGAATTTACAATTATACCATCAACTTTCAGGTAGAGCAGGAAGAACAGGAAAGCCAGCAACTGTTTATTTTCAAACTTATAATTTAGATACCAAAATGATAACAGACATTACCAATAAAGATCCTGATATTTTTTTAGATAAAGAACTTGAAATTAGAAGGGAAAATAACCTTCCACCGTTTCAAAGATTTATTGCCTTAATAATTACTGGTAATAATGAAAGAGAACTTGAAAAAGAGGCTTATAAATTTAAAAGTTTTATAGAAAGTGCTGTTGATGGTAGAGTGCTTGGTCCTGTAAATGCACCTATATTTAGATTAAAAAGAAGGTTTAGAGTAAGACTTTTGATCAGGGGTCGAAAATCTCTCAAGGTTCAAAATTCCCTTTCAAAAGTCATTGAAAAATTCAAATTTCCAGCTGGAATGAAACTAACGGTTGATGTTGACCCAATAAACTTCAATTAACAAAGAAAAAACAAGACTTTTAGACAATGTGTGACTTGAAGAGCTAGGAGTCATATGTTAATTAAAACAAAATTTTAATAAATCTTCTAATATTTATAAGGAACAATAAATTGAGCAAAAATAAAGGTTTTTCTGAAACATCGGCAGGCAGATATTCCCTGGCACTTTATGAATTAGCTATAGAAGCTAATAATTTAAGTGAGATCGAGGTTCATTCTGCTTCAATTATTAATTTAATTGCTTTAAGTGAAGATTTTAAATCTTTAATCAAGGATCCAACGAATAACAAAGAAGACCAATTAAATGCTCTAAGCAAAATTTCAGAACAATATAAATTAAATGAATTATTAACAAAATTTTTAAGTTTCTTAATATCTAAAAGAAGATTCTTTTATGTGGATAAAATTCTAAAAAGCTTTGTTGAGACATGTTCAGTCAAAAGAGGTGAATTAAAAGCTGAATTAACTTCTGCAAAAGATCTTACTGAAAATGAAATTAACAACATAAAAGAAGAATTGACTAAAAACTTTAGTTCAAAAATAAAATTAAACTACAAACATGATGCAAGTTTAATTGGGGGTTTGATTGTGCAAGTCGGAAGCACAATGGTGGACACTTCCATTAAAAATAAATTACAACAAATCGAAAATAGGATGATAGAGGCATAAATGGATATAAACCCATCAGAAGTAACAAAGA
>JADHRH010000038.1 GCA_016777545.1 Candidatus Pelagibacter sp. | reverse complement strand
CTCAAACTTATCTTTTTTCCGATAAACCTATATTTTTTTGGAAAAAATTTAACTAATGTATTAAAAAAAATATCTTTTTTTTTTATCTTTTTATTCCAAAGATTGTTCTCGGAAACAACACCAACACTAATCATTTTCTTGGTCTGAGTAAGCTTTAACAATCTTAGATACAAGGGGATGCCTAACTACATCAGAATGATCAAAATCTACAACAGATATTTCTTTAATATGTCCCAATAATTTTTTTGACCTATTCAATCCAGACATGTTTTTATGTGGTAAATCAATCTGAGAAGGGTCACCATTAATAACAATTTTAGAGTTTTCTCCAATACGAGTTAAAAACATTTTAATTTGAGTATCTGTTGCGTTTTGTGCTTCATCTAAAATTGCAAAAGAATTTTTTAAGGTTCTTCCTCTCATGAATGCGAGTGGTGCAATTTCAATATCTCCAATTTCAATCATTCTTTGAATTTTTTCAAAATCAAAGAGGTCATATAGTGAGTCATATAAAGGTCGTAAATAAGGATCTACTTTTTCTTTCATGTCACCTGGTAAAAATCCTAGGCGCTCTCCAGCCTCTACTGCAGGTCTTGATAAAATAATTCTCTCAATTTTTTTATCAAGCAACATTGTTAAACCCACCGCCACTGCCAGAAATGTTTTTCCTGTTCCAGCTGGTCCTGCTGAAATGGTAATGTCACTCTGTCTTAAAGCTCTAACATATTCTTTCTGTCTTTCTGATCTTGGAATGACTGATTTTTTAGGTGTCTTAATTATATCTGAAACATTCTGGTTTTTTACTTTTTCTTCAATCATAAATTTATCTATGGATGAAATTATATCTTTTTTTTCAATACTTCCATTGCTAATAAATTGATTTGCTAAAAATTGGATAGCGTTTTTGGTTATCTCATTTTGTTCTGGAGTAGACTTAATAATAATTGAATTCCCTCTTGAGTATAAACTTGTATTAGTAATTTTTTCTAATTCCTTTAAATTTGCATTGAATTCTCCCACTATACCCATCAATAAATCATTATCATGAAATATAACGCTTAAGGAATTGTTGTCTGAATATACAAATTTTAATGTTGAGTTAATTTTTTTAGAATTTGTATTATTCAATTTTAAGCTACCTTTTTTTTAGAACTTTCTACTAATTTTCCAAAAAGACTATTTTGATTACTGCTTGTTATTTCAACTTGTACAATTTTTCCAATATTATCTATATCACCATCAAAAATTACTGATGTCATATATTCCGTTCTGCCAAATAGCTTAATTCCATCTTTCATTATATTTTCCACTAGAACATTTAAAATTTTATTTTCAAGAGATTTATTTTTTTTAATTTGATTTTCAAATAACCTCTTTTGAATAATTTCTAATCTTTCTTTGGATTTTACCGCATTAACTTGGGTAAGATCTGCAGCTACTGTTCCAGGTCTGGCACTAAAAATAAAAGAATATGAATTTATGAAGCCAATTTTTTCAATTAATTCCATAGTTTTATTAAAATCATCTTCATCTTCCCCTGGATATCCAATGATGAAATCACTTGAGAATTCCACATTAGGATTTATCTCTTTTAAACTTTCATAAACTTTTAAATACTCTTCAATAGTATGTTTTCTATTCATTGATTTTAAAATTTTATTAGATCCACTTTGTACAGGTAGGTGAACTAGTGGCATTAATTTAGAGCTTTTTTTATACACATTAATTAAATCCTCTGTCATATCTTTAGGATGAGAGGTTGTATATCTAACCCTTTCAATTTGATCAAAACCATTAAGCTCTAACAATAAGTCTGATAATTTATATTCTCTATTATTATCTTGAAATTTATAAGCATTAACATTTTGACCTAATAAAATAATTTCTTTTGCACCTGAATCAATTAATTCTTTTGCTTCATCGATAATTTGTTTGAATGGTCTAGAGTATTCAGGGCCACGCGTATAAGGAACTACACAAAAATGACAGAATTTATCACAGCCTTCTTGAATGGTTAAAAATGAAGATACTTTACTATCTTTATTTTTAATTTTACTTAAATAATTAAATTTTGAAATTGTATCAAATTCGGTTTCTTCCTCTTTCTTTTTATTCTTCGAATGTTTTAATATAGCCTCATTAATTTTATGATATGATTGAGGTCCTATAACAATATCTATATAGGGCTCTCTTTTTAACATTTCTTGATTTTCAGCCTGAGCAACACATCCTGCTACAATAACAATTGGTTTTGGCTTTGATCTAAAAATTTTTTTAACTCTACCTATTTCATGATAAACTTTTTCTTTAGCCTTATCTCTAATATGGCAAGTATTTAATAAATAACAATTTGCATCTTCATACTTGTCAGTTTTTTCAAATCCAATTTCTTTGACTGTATCAAAAATACGATTAGAATCGTATTCATTCATTTGACAGCCAAAAGTTTTGATAAAAATTTTTTTCAACATTTAACTAGGATTTTTTTTTAACCCCATATAATTCTAATTTATGATCCACAAGTTTATATCCATATTTGGCTGCAATTTTTTCTTGTAGTTTTTCAATTTCTTCGTCCACAAATTCTATAATCTCTCCAGATTTAACATCAATTAAGTGATCATGATGTCCCTCATTTAATTCCTCGTATCTTGCCTTTCCTCCCTTAAACTCATGTTTGGCTAATATTCCTGACTCTTCAAAAAGTTTTACAGTTCTATAAACTGTGGCAATACTAATTTTTGCATCGATTTTCATAACCCTATTATATAGCTCATCTACATCAGGGTGATCTTTTGCCTCTGACATCACTTTTGCAATTATCTTTCTTTGATCTGTTAACTTAACACCTTTTGCTAAGCATTTTTGCTCAATATTTTGTGACATTATTAATTTTAACTTAAATAAATAGGATTAATCAAATTCTTTTTAATTTGAAATTGTTCGCATAAACTGGGGACATCTTCATATCTAATTTCATCTTTAACCTTAAAATCCTCAAAACTAAAACAATAATAGTTAATTTTTTTAGTTAAATGCAAAGCTTTAATTGTTGCTAATGAGTTTCTAATACCTGCAAAACTTCCTGGACCTCTATTTACGTATATTGTGCTTACTTTATCTAGAGAGATTTTGTTATTATTCAAAAATTCATTAATTAAAATCATTAATTTTTCAAAATTAATTTTACTATTTTCATGACTGCAAGTATAAATATTTTTACTAACCATGAGTGTTAAAAAAATTTTATCTCTAGCAGCATCTACAATCAAATTATTCATTATAACAATGTTATTAATGTTTAGTTGTAAAGCAGATGAAAATAATATCAAATATTATTCTCCTGACATGGGTATACTTTCTCTTATGTATCACCGATTTGATGAAAATAAATATCCATCTACAAATATTCAAATGGATATATTTAAGGAGCATATTTCAATAATTAGACAATCAAACCTTAAATTCTATGATCCCAAAAATTTAGAAAATAACTTTTCAACAATTAAAAAAGAGAAAAAAATTCTTTTAACCATTGATGATGCTTTCACTTCTTTTTACAAAGTTGCTTGGCCTTATTTAAAGCAAGAAAAAATCCCATTCATATTATTTGTATCAACTCAATCGATTGGAAAATATGGTTATATGACTTGGGAACAAATAAAAGAATTAGAACAAGAGCCTTTTGTCTATATTGGAAATCATGCCCATTCTCATGATTACTTAGTAGATTTTAACAAAGAAGATTTTATGAAAGATATTAATTCTTCTACTTCCATATTTAATAAAAATTTAGGATATAATCCTATTTTCTTTTCTTATCCCTTCGGTGAATATAGTCTAGAAATTAAAGAATATATTTCTAAAAATTTTAAATATGCTTTTGGACAGCATTCAGGGGTGATTGATTACAATAAAGACCCCTTTGAACTTCCACGATTTCCTATTAATGAAAAATATGGTGATTTAGATCGATTTAAATTTTTAGTAAATCTTTATCCACTTCAATATAAAAATTTATATCCTGAAGATAAATACGTAACAGATAATAATCCTCCTGAATTTTATGTAGAATTTTTCGATGAACAAAAAAATATAAATAATATTAATTGTTTTTCTGATGAAGGTAATGAATGGAAGCAGTCCAATATAGATTTTAATGAAAATAAATTACGAATAAATTTTAGGGAAAAATTTTTATTTAGAAGGGGAAGAATTAATTGTTCTCTTAATGATGATGGATTATGGCGATGGTTTGGAGTTCAATTTTCAGTTGAACAAAATTAAATTAAACTATTAAGTTCAATACTTGATGGCATTAACTTTGCATCATCAAAATCTGTTAATTTATTTTGTCTAATAATTTGTTGTAAAATTTTTACATACTCTTTTCCAGTCTCTGCATATTCATCAAGATGTTCTGAAAGAATAATACTATCTAGCTCCTTACCATTATCTCTTAGTTCTGCTCTAGCACTTCTAAAATCTCTATAAGATGAATGGGTATTTAAATTTCTTTGATAAGCTTTAACTGATGCCTGTAACACGTTAAATCTCATAACTTTGTGTGTGCTATCATTATCAGCATCAGAGGGTTTTATTCCATCACCAGACCACGTCCACTGACCAAATAATGCATTTCCTTCTTGTGCAAATCTAGATGTTCCCCACCCAGTTTCTTTTGCGGCTTGAGCGATTGCCATTGAAACTGGTACTTCGTCCATTCTTATTTTAAGTGTTGATAAATCTTTATTAACAACTCCATATTGTTTAAATTTTGAGTTCAGCCAATTTTGTTCTGCTTTAGTATTTTTACTTTTATTTAGAATGGTAAAAAGTTTATTACGGTCAGATTTAATATTATTATTTTCTTCAATGACTAATGGTAAAATAATTTGGATAAATAACTCTTTTCTTTTTTTAGCATTTTCTATTTTAGTAATCTCTGCCGGTAATAATGTTAAAGAAATCGGTTTTACTAATTTATTTTTTCTTACATCTTCTAAATTATAATTTGTTGATTTAAATAACTCTTCAATTGTAGATGCACTTAATCTCACACTATCTTTATCTCTTGGCTGTTGATCAAATGTGAAAATGTCTTCAAATAAAGATTTTTTATCTAAGCCATCATCTAGTTTTGGATCTTGGTTTTCTAGTAGTTTATTTAAATTATTTTTGGAACTGTTCTCATAGTTTTTAGAAAATAATATTTTTTTATTTGTAAGATCAATGGCAAGTGGCAAAACATAGAAAAAAGAGATTATAATTAAACTAGATAAAAAAGTTTTTGATAGGGTATTTAAGGTAATAGATTTTTTTTTGTAGATATTCTTTTTTATTATAAGTCCCCTTTTTTTTAAAAATCTTTTTATCTCTAACAGTGAAAATTCCTTATTTCTCATAATTATATAGCTACTACCTCTTTTACCTCAGGGAGATAATGGCACAAAAGATTTTGCACTCCTTGCTTAAGTGTCATTGTTGAGCTTGGACATCCAGAGCAACTCCCTTGTAATTCTACTTTGACAACACCATCCTTAAATTCTTTAAATTTAATATCTCCACCATCTTTAGCAACAGCTGGTCTAATTTTAGACTCTAAAATACTTATAATTTGTTTTTCTATTTCACTATGTTTTTCTTTTTCCCCTCCGAATAATTCATTCGCAACTACAAACTCTTTGCCCGTAGAGTAGAAATCATTAATCAAAGAAATTGCTATATGTTTAATATCATCCCAACTTATTTCTTCTTTCTTATTAATTGACAAAAAATCTGCACCTAAAAAAACAGCTGTCACACCGTTAACAGATAGCAAGTTTCGAACTAACTCGCTATCAGTCTCTTCTTTTTTAGTAACTTCAAAAGATCCATTATTGGATACCCTTTTACCAGGAAGAAACTTTAAAGAATTTGGATTTGGTGTAGCTTCGGTTTGGATAAACATTATTATATATATAGTGATAAATTATGAAATTTAAACTAATTAATATATTTGTTTAAAAACCAACTAATTCTTTTATTTCCTTAATTTTTTTAGATGCAACTATATCTGCTTTTTTAGACCCCTCTAACAGAATTGTATCTAAATATTTTTCATCATTTAGTAATTCTTTTATTTTTTTTGAAATAGGTTCAATTTTTTCAACTAAAACATCTGATAGTTCTATCTTAAATTCAGAAAAATTTTTTCCTGAAAATTCATCTATTGAATTTTGTAAACTTTGATTTTTCAAGCTAGAGTAAATACCTAATAAATTTTCTGCTTCAGGTCGCTCAACCAACTCATCAATATTTTTTGGTAATGGCAATGGGTCAGTTTTTGCTTTTTTAATCTTATTAACTATTTCATCTTTACTGTCAGTAAGATTAATTCTACTAAGATCTGAAGGATCTGATTTGCTCATTTTTTTTAATCCATCTTTTAAACTCATTATTCTAGAAAATTGTTTTTGTATCAATGGCTCTGGCACCCTTAAGAATTCAGGTGCATTAAAATCATTATTAAATTTTTGCGCAATATCTCTGCAAAGTTCTAGGTGCTGTTTTTGGTCGTCTCCTACTGGCACATGTGTTGCATCATAAAGCAAAATATCAGCAGCCATCAAAACAGGATATGAATAAAGACCAATACTAGCTTTTTCTTTATCTTTTCCAGCTTTTTCTTTAAATTGAGTCATTCTATTAAGCCAGCCAATCCTTGAAACACAACTTAAAATCCAAGCAGCTTCTGAATGTGCTGACACCATTGATTGGTTAAAGATAATATTGTTATCTGGATTGATACCGCTTGCAATAAATGTAGCAGCTGTCTCTCTTATATTATTTTTTAATTCCTTAGGATCTTGCTTAACTGTGATTGCATGAAGATCTACAACACAAAAAATGCAATGATTTCCCTTGTCATTTTGAAGCTCTACAAAATTTTTTATAGCGCCAAGATAGTTTCCCAAATGAAGATTGCCTGTAGGCTGAACACCTGAAAAAATTTTTTTACTCATGTTAATAGTTTAGATTAATATCACTTTTTTTAAAAGCTTTGATTAAGAGTGCTATAAAAATATAGAATGTAAATCCAACAATTACTGTTGAGATTAAATATATTGCTTTAAAATTTTCGGAATACATTAATTGTTCATTAAAAAAATTAATCAAAAAATTAAAAAAAATACCCATTAGAATAGAGGCTACTATAATTTTGATAAATCTATCAATGAAAACTATATTAAATTTAAACAAATTATCTTTTTTTAAAAAAACAAATAAACAAATTGCATTAAACCAAGATGATATTGTAGTTGCTATAGGTAAAATAATAAATCCTATTTCCTTAAAAAAAATAACACTTATAAATATATTTAATAAAACTGAGATTAGAGAAATATAAAAAGGTAATCTTGTATTGTGTCTTGCGAAAAAAAAAGCAGAAAAAACTTTTATCAATGAAAATGCGGGTAAGCCAATAGCAAAATAGAATAGAGCCTTTGCTGAATTTTTAACACTTAATTCATCAAAAGATCCATAACCAAATAATGACGATATAATTTCTTCTGAAGCAATTAACAATGCAATTGCAGCAGGGATACTTAAAAACAAACTTAATTCTAAAGCTTTATTTTGAATTAAATTCATTTTATCTTTATTTTGATTTTGAACATACTTAGATAATTGGGGCAAAATAACTGTACCAATTGCAATTCCAGCAATTGCTAAATTTATTTGATAAACTCTATCTGCATAATAAAGATAAGAAACTGCACTAGTTTGAAATGAGGCAATAATTGTTCCAACTAAAATATTTATTTGAGTAACACCAGATGAAAAAATACTTGGTAATAATTTTTTAAAGAAATTTTTTACTTTTTTATCAATCTTGATTGAAAAATTTACTATAGGTGAAAAATATTTTTTTACATAAAAATATAAAAAAATAAGCTGCAAAACACCTGAGATTGTCACAGCATAAGATAAATAATACACCAATTGATCATCTAAAATTTTACCCAAAAATAAAACACTAATTAAAAGTATGTTTAAAATAATTGGTGCAGCTGATGCTACAGCAAATTTATTATGTGAGTTTAAAATAGCAGAAAAAAAAGATGCTAAACTAATAAATAAAAGAAAAGGAAATGTAATTCTTGTTAGAGTTACGGCTATTTCCATTTTCTTAAGATCGCCCTCAAATCCAGGTGCTATTAGAAAGACAAATACTGGCATTAAAATTTCAATAAGAAGAACTAAAAAAAACAATCCTAAAATTAATAAGTTAAAAATACTATTAGCAAAAGCTTGTGATTTTTTTTTATTATTTAATAAAGAGGAATAGCTTGGGACAAACGCAGCATTAAATGTTCCTTCAGAGAATAATCTTCTAAAAGTATT
>JADHRH010000037.1 GCA_016777545.1 Candidatus Pelagibacter sp. | reverse complement strand
AATGGTAACAGACTAGAACCAATTGAAGAGATTACTGTTGATGTAGATGAAGAGTTTTCATCAAAGATTATTGACTCAATGAATAGAAGAAAAGGTAAATTACTTGATCTTAAAGATACAGGAAAAGATAAAAAAAGATTAATCTTTCATGCACCAACAAGAGGCTTGATGGGTTACACAAGTAGATTTTTAACTTTAACAAAAGGAACTGGTGTAATTAACAGAATTTTTCATGGTTATGGAAAATTTGAAGGTGAAATGGATGGCAGAAAAAATGGTGCTTTAATTTCAATGGCAAACGGAAAAGCTGTTGCGTTTGCAATATTTAACCTTCAGGCAAGAGGTGAAATGTTTGTTACACATAATGATCCTGTTTATGAAGGAATGATTGTTGGCTTAGCACCAAAACCTGGAGATATGATTATAAATGTCATGAAAGGTAAACAATTAACTAATATGAGAACTCAAGGAACTGACGAAAATGTTGTACTTACTCCAGTAAGACAAATGTCAATTGCAGAACAATTAAGTATGTTGAATACCGATGAAGCTTTAGAGATTACCCCAAAATCTCTTAGACTGAGAAAAGCTATTCTTAATCCTACAGAGAGAAAAAAGAACGAAAAATCTGGAACACCTCTTTAATTACTGAAAATTTTTCCAACAAGATATAATCCTAAAGCAACCGCAGGTCCTATTCCAAAAGCAAACAATAAAGTTCCAAGTCCCACTATCCCTCCAAGATACCAACCTACAGACATTACGGTAATTTCAATAGCGCCTCTTACTAATGCAATTGGTAAATTAGTTTTTTTTTGTAAACCCACCATTAGCCCATCTCTTGGCCCTGCTCCTAAATTTGCAACAAGGTAGATACCACCACCCAACCCAACGATAAGCACAGCAGCAATAGCTAAAAGAACTTGGTTAATATAATTTTCTGGAGTTGGTACAAAATTAATACAAACATCAATCATTAATCCAATAATAATCGCATTCAAAATTGTTCCAATTCCAGGTTTCTGTTTTAAAGGTAACCAAAGAAGTAAAACTCCTATGCTTACAAAAATAGTTATTATTCCTGTTGAAAAATTAACATTTAATGAAATACCTTGGGCAAGAACACTCCAGGGTGAAGCTCCTGCAAATGATACAATTAATAACCCCTCACCTAAACCGAACAAAATAAGACCAAACACTAAAAAAAAAAGTGAGGAAAATTTTGGTTTGAGATTTAAAGGTTTTTCAGAACTCCATGATACTTTAGGAATATTTTTAATATATAAAAACATACAATAATATTTTATGTATTTTATACTTATCTAATTTACAAGATTATTGTTATCAAAAATTTATTTAGGAGTGTAAGCAACATTATAATGTTTTTTACTCATTTTATAAATTAAAGACTTCCTTCAAAAAAAAAGAGGTCTAATATTCTAATTTATAATGAAAAAATTATTAATATTTATTTTTACACTGGTAGTGCTTACTTCAAACCTTTACGCACACACCTCTCATTACAAAGACTTTAAAAAGATAGAGATGGAAATTTTAAAAGATGGAAAAGTGATTGGGTATAATTATTATTTTTTTGAAAAAGTTGATGACATATTGATAATTAAAAATCAAATTCAATTTAAAGTAAACCTATTTGGCATTGAAGTTTTTAATCTCGAGGGGTATGGAGTAGAAAAACATAAAGATGATAAACTGATATCATACGAGTCAAAGACTTTACAAAATGATAGAGAGAAATTTGTAAATCTTATTTATGATTCTAAATCAGATAAATTCAAAATTAATGGATCATCTTATATTGGTCTTGCAGATACTAAAAATATAATAGGAAATTGGTGGAACCATCAGATATTACAAGCAGAGTCACAAATTAGCCCTATATCAGGCAGTATAAAAGAACAGGTTGTAAATTTTTTAGGTAAAGAAAAAATTGAATTATATGGAAGTATAATTGAGGTCGACCACTTTAAATTGACATCAAAAGATATGACCATTCCTAAAGATAAAAGACTAGATTTCGATGTTTGGTACGATAGAGAAAAAGCAATGATTGTAAAAGTTGCTTATTCAAGACTTGGAAACTGGGAGTATAGATTAAAGAGCTACAAATAAAATTTATTATTTAATTTTAAGAGATAAATCTTTTGCACTTAGCCATCCTGACTCAAGTCTTGATCCAACAAACCAGTCTGCGCATACACCCAATCTTAAAGAACTATTCCAGTAACTTTTTATTTTAAGTGGGTTTGAATTAAACGCATACTTCCATCCATGATTTTTTGAATGTAAAATTTTACTTTTTTTAAAACCTGTAAGTTTAAAAAATTTATCTATTAATATTTTAGAATTTTGTAATTTATTAATTCTATTATTATTAATGACTTTGTTTGCCCATTTAGGAGTACTTTGAAGAGTCCATAAATCATGATTGCTCTTGAATCTTTTTTTACTATTTTCATAAGCAGCCCACCCTAGAACTGAGTCTGAGAAAAAATAACTACTGATTTTTGATCCTAAGTTTTTAACAACCATCATAATTGTTATATTAGCTTCCATTTTAATTTTTTGATTAATAAAGGAATGTTTAATATATTTTTTTGATAATTTTTTTAGTTGAGGAAATGGACATGTTAAAATTATTGATTTGTAAAATTTCTTGGAACCATCATTAAAAGTAAGCTGCCAGATATTATTTTTGTGTAAAATATTGGTAACCTCGCTATTAAAAAAACAATTAATATCTTTTAAGAGGTATTTGCTGATGGCATTATTGCCATTCTTACCAATTATTTTGATATGTTTTTTATTTTCTTTGATATTTTCTTTTAAAAAAAGATGTTTACCAGGCCATTTTTTTAAAATTTTTTTTGAAATTAAATTATCTACAAACCTTTTAAATTTGATGTTTTTTGGAGAAATATATTGAGCCCCATGATCAAAGCTTTTTTTGAGATTAAATTTTTTATTTGATGCTCTTCCACCAGCACCTCTAGCTTTATCATATACATCTACAATATATTTTTTACTTAGATGATTTGCTATTGTTGCGCCTGATATGCCTGAACCAATAACACAAAAATCTTTCATTTACCGGCAACTACCATGCCTTCAATTAATATTGTTGGTGCATTTGTTGAATATTTAAACTCTAGATCATCTGCTAAAGTAATATTTTTGAATATATCTTTAAAATTTCCTGCAATAGTAATTTCACTAACGGGATATTTAAATATTCCATCTTCGATCATAAAACCATTTGCACCCACTGAATAATCTCCTGTAACTAAGTTGCTCCCATGACCAATTGTTTCAGTAATATACAATACTCTTTTATTAAGTTTTAAAAGCTCCCTGTATGAAACTGAGCCTTTTTCAAAAAATAAATTACTTGTTCCACCAGATCTACCATTAGATTTTAGGTTTAATTTTTTTCCATTATAGGTGTCCACTAAATAATGTTTTAAAACACCACAATCAACTAACTTTAATTCTTCAGTTTTAACACCCTCAGAATCAAAATATCTTGAGCCCAATCCTTTAACAATGTCAGGTTTATCATAAATGTTGATTGAAGATGAAAATATTTCTTCATCAATTTTACCTTTTAAGAAAGATGTGCCTCTTGCAATAGATGATGCTGATATAGCATTTGCTAAAACACCTAATATCCCTTTTGAAATTCTTCTATCAAAGATAATGCTAATCTTTTCACTTTCTATTTTTTTTGGATTTAATTTCTGTATTGTTTTTTTTGCAGCAACTGATCCAATTTGTTGAGGTCTAATCATATCCTGTAAATGACAAGTGCTTGTAAATTCATAATCTCTTTCCATTTTGTCATTTGCATCTTTGGCAACAGCAACACATGATGCTGAAAAAGATGAAGATTTATAACCATTTATAAATCCATCACTATTTGCTAATATAAAATTAGACTTAGATTCAGTAAAACCTGTTTCAGTATTAATAATTTCTTTTTTTTGAAGTGCTGCTTCTTCAGCTTCTTTTAAATATTCAATTTTTTCATCATTTTCGATATGATCGTCATCATATAAGTTTAAGTCATTAATTTTATCAGCCAGCAATTCTTTGTCTGGTAAAGAATTATACTCATCCTCTGGTGTAATTTTTGTTGTCTCAATGCATCGCTCAATTAAAGTTTCTATATTATCATCATTAAGATTTGATGATGTAATGCTAGATTTTTTTTTTCCAATATAAGTTGTTAAACTTATAGCTAAGCTGTCTGACCTATCAGATTCGTCTAACTTTTTATTTCTGTAATTAACTGTCTCTGATATAGAGTGCATAACAGCAGCACTGCTTTCTGTAGCACCTAACTTTTTAGCTAAATCAATACAAAATGAAGCTTTTTTTTTTAAATATTCCTGATCTTTTACCATTTATATTATAATTGAGTTCCACCAACAGTCATTTTGTCAATTAAGATTGAGGGTTGCGCAACACCAACAGGAACACCTTGACCCGCTTTACCACATGTTCCAATACCTGGATCAAGCATCATATTATTTCCAACCAATGAAACTTCTTTTAAAATAGATGGTCCATCACCAATTAAAGTTGCACCCTTAATAGGAGAACCTATTTTTCCATTTATAATTTCGTAAGCTTCAGTGCAATTGAATACAAATTTTCCTGAAGTAATATCAACTTGTCCTCCACCAAAACTTACAGCAAATATTCCCTTATCAACTGACTTAATCATTTCCTCTTGAGAATATTTTCCATTCATCATCATGGTATTTCTCATTCTTGGAAGGACAACATGCTTGTAACTTTCTCTTCTACCACTACCTGTAGATCTTGTATTCATTAATCTTGCATTTAATCGATCTTGCATAAAATTTTTTAATATTCCATTTTCAATTAAGACTGTTTTTTCAGTTGGTGTGCCCTCGTCATCAATTGTTAGACTACCTCTTCTGTTATGAAGTGTTCCGTCATCAATAATTGTTACACCTTCACTAGCCACTCTTTGGCCCATTAAGTTATGAAATGCAGATGTTTTTTTTCTATTAAAGTCACCTTCTAATCCGTGTCCTATTGCTTCATGTATCAATATTGCAGGCCAACCTGATCCTAAAACAACTTTCATCTCTCCTGCGGGGGCTGGTTTGCTATCAAGGTTTACTGATGCAATTCTAAAGGCTTCATCACATACATTTTTCCAATTGTCATCTTTTAAATATTCATCATAGGATTGTCTTCCTCCAATTCCATAAACACCAGTTTCTTTCTTTCCATTTTTCTCAAGCATTACCGAAACATTAAAACGAATTAATGGTCTAACATCAGTTAATACCTCTCCACCTGACCTTATGATTTCTATAGATTTATATTCTCCTGCAAAACTAGCAGTGACCTGCTGAACTATTCCACCTTTTGCTCTAGTATAACTATTAACTTTTTTTAAAAGCTCTAATTTAGATTCAAGTGATTTTTCATCTATCGGATTAATATCTTTATAAAGTTTTTCATTGGTCTTGGGAATTTCATGATTATAAATACCTTTTTGTGATTTAAGAGTTGAACTTAAATTGTTAGCAGACTGCTTTAACGAATTTCTTGAAATCTCATTAGAATGAGAATAGGCAACTACCTCACCTGTAACTGCTCTTAAACCATATCCTAAATCAGAACTATAACTTGAGCTCTTAATTTTATCATCATCCAGTACAATTGACTCACTCTTTGAATTTTCTAAATATAGCTCACCATCATCACAATTATTTAAAGTCTCAGAAATAATATTTTCTGCATCTTTTCTAGATAAATCTGTTTTAGTAAAAAAATCACTCACATGTAATAGATAATAGGTATATTTATATTTTCAATCTGCGTATTTCACGCATATACAAAATGATTGATTATGTGTAATTTTATTTTTTAACAAAAATAAGGATAAAATGAAAAAATTTGATGAATTAATGAGCGTTTCCAATGAAATAACTAATATATCTGTAGATGAAGCAAGAGAAAAGTTAAAGGACCCAAATGTTCAATTTATTGATGTTAGGGACAAAAGTAGTTTTGACTCAGAGACTATAGGAAATGCAATTAATCTTGAAAGAGGCTTGCTTGAATTTTATTTAGCAGAAGGTAGTCCTTTAGAAAATGAAAATTTTAAAAACAACCCTGATAAAGAATATATAGTTTTTTGTGGTCTTGGTGGCCAAAGTACTCTTGCAACAAAAACGATGCAAGAAATGGGAATAAAGAATGTAAAAAATATGACAGGTGGAATTAAGGCTTGGAAAGAAAATAAATAATTCGTGAAAGTGTATTTTAATAATTCCTGTAAAATTTGCCGAACAGAGATCAATCTCTATAAAAAACAAAACATAAAAAATATTGAATGGGTTGATATCACAGACAATGAAACAGCAGAAATAGAAACTCAGAAAGATGCAAAAAGTCTTTTAAGAAGACTTCATATTAAAGATGGTGAAAATATTATTGAGGGTGCAGAAGCTTTCTTATTAATCTGGAAAAATATTCCTAAATATAGATTTCTCTACAAAGTTTTAAAAAAACCTATAATCTTTAATTTATTTTCATTTTTTTATGAAATTGTTGCATTTTTTTTATTCCTAAAAAATAAAAACCAGCTTTTAAAGTAGAAATTAGGTTTTTTTATTCTTGAGAATAAATATTGAATAAAATATCTTTTGCAAATGAGAGTTTTAATATTAGTTATATTATTTTTAAACCTTTCTTATTCTACTAGTTTTGCAGAAAAAAAAATTCTAAATAATCTATTCGATCAACTTAGAGATGTTACTAACCCAAAAACTGCTGAGTTACTGGAAAGAAAGATCTGGGATATTTGGAACGAACATCCAAATAATACGGAATTAACTCAAAAATTAGAATTAGGAACAGAGCTTATGCAATATGGAGATTATAATTATGCACTGAAAGTTTTTAATAATGTCATAGATAGTGATCCTGAGTGGTCTGAAGCATGGAATAAAAGAGCAACTGTATATTTTTTAATGAGTCAGTTTACAGAATCTTTAAGTGATATTGATAAAGTTTTAAGTATAGAGCCTAGGCATTTTGGAGCTTTATCTGGACAAGCAAGAATTTATATAAATTTAAAAAAGTATGAAAAAGCGATTAAAAGTATTGAAGAAGCATTAAAATTTCATCCTACATTTAAAAATCAAAAACTAATACCTGAAATTCAAAGGCTTATTAACGAAGAAAGTGTTTAATTTAATCTTTTTTAGCTCTTATTCTCGAAATTAATTGAGTTAATGAATCCACCATTAAGTCTGATGCTTTAAATATTTCATTGGCCTTAAATTCATGAGAGATATTTTTTTCTGGATTTGATTTATCTTCAATAACAATTCCTTCTTCTGGAGAATTATTCTTTATATAAATTAATAACAACCATTCTTCATCTGGAGCTTCATCCCATTTGATAAATATTTCTCCCGTTTCAAATCTTTGGTCAATACATCTAAAAATAGACATATGTCTTGTAATATGTCTTTTGTTAAGTTGAAAAACCAAACTACTTGCACTTCTATAGAAACTCTCAAGAGATAGTTCAATTTTTTGTCTAGCAATTTTATAGTCTCTTTCTTTTTGAAGTAGAGTTTCTCTATCTTCATTACCTTGAATTTCAACACCTAAAGCTTCTACTCTTTCTCTAATTTTTTGATCTCGTATAATTCTATATTTATCTTTTAATTTTTCTATTCTTGCCTGAAGGCCTGTATAATCATCTCTTTTTTCCTTTAATGAAATTTTTTCAAGTTTTTCTAATTCTTTAATTTCTCTTATTCTGAATTTTTCAATTTGTTTATCTAGCTGTAACTGTTTTAAAAATTGTTTTTGTCTTTCAGCATGTTCAATTCTTATTAATACTTGTTCCTTTCGTAAAAATAACTTTATATCTCTTGCTCTTTCTTTCTCAAGTCTAGCCTCTTCCTTTAAAGCCTTCTCCTTAAGTTTGGTTTGTTCTTCCTCTTCTTTGATTTTTTGTTTTTGAATTAATAGTTTTTCTTTTTCTTTTTTTTCAATTTCTTCTATTTTTTTTCTTTTTTTTTCTTCAGCTTTTAAAATCTTATATTCAACTATTCTATTAGCTATGCCATCAAAAAAGGCTTGTATATATTTTTCTAAACTAAAATTAATTTTAAAATTAAATTCTGGCTTTAAAGATTGTTGAAACTTAACTATTTGTGAAACAAGGCTTATTTTTTTTTTATAACTAAATTTTTGTTTTTTAATAAATTTTTTTGAAATATTTTTTATTTTTTTTTTGTTATTAATTTTTCTCTTTTTTTTTAAATTTTTATATTTTTTCTTAATACTTTTTTTTACCTTATTTTTTTTTGAAGGTTTGTTTTTGATATTTTTTTTTTTTTTTTTTTTAATAGTTTAAAATGATTAGATTTATAAATTAATTAGTTATAAATATATT
>JADHRH010000036.1 GCA_016777545.1 Candidatus Pelagibacter sp. | reverse complement strand
TATAGAAGTTATAAAAAAAGATTTAACATCTTCATTGGGAAGTTCTTTTAATTTCAGAAGAGTTGAAAATGTAGGTCCAAAAGTTAGTTCTGAATTATTAAAGTCTGGTATTATTGCAATTGCACTATCTCTAGCTGCAATGTTATTTTACATATGGATAAGATTTGAATGGCAATTTAGCTTAGGTGCAATTTTAGCCTTATTTCATGATGTCATTATAACACTTGGTCTTTTTTCACTATTTAGTTTGGAAATAAATCTATCAATAGTTGCAGCCGTTTTAACTATAGTTGGTTATTCCATGAATGATACTGTTGTCATTTATGACAGAGTTAGAGAAAATTTAAGAAAGTTTTCTGATATCAAGATTTATGAACTTACAAATATCTCAATCAATGAAACACTTTCTAGAACTATAATTACATCAGCCACAACATTGCTTGCTTTAGTTTCAATTTATTTATTTGGTGGAGAAATATTAAAAGGTTTTTCTCTAGCTATGATAATGGGCGTTATATTTGGAACTTATTCTTCAATTTATATAGCTAATCCTTTACTTGTGAAACTTAGAGTTTCCCAAAAAACAATCCTAAAAGAAGATACAGAATAGATTTAATAAAGATTTTGAGCTGCTACCATTGAAAGTAACATTGGTAACGATAAAAGAGTATTTGTTCTTGAAAACAACATTGCTGTCCTTGCTGATTTTGCTTTAACATCAGGTTCGCACTCAACAATACCTAGTGCTCTTTTTTGATTTGGCCAAATTATAAACCAAACATTAAAAGCCATGTATAAGCCAAGCCACATTCCAATACCAATAGCTGTACTTTTTCCACCACCACCTAAAGTCATAGCATCATGTAAATAACCATTTAAATAAGCTAAAATTAATCCAGACAATACTGTTAGTAAAGCTGCCCATCTGAAATAAAATAAAGCTGCTGGCGCAATAACTTTACCTATAGCAGGTTTTTGTTCGTCAGGAATTTTGGGCATGTTTGGAATTTGAACAAAGTTAAAATACCAAAGAAGTCCAATCCACATAATAGCAACCGTTACGTGAATAAATCTTGTTAACCAACTCCAAAAAATTGTATCAAAATCAAAACCACCATTACCATAAAATAACCCTAGAAAAAGGATAATAGCTAAAGCTAACGATGCATGAATTGTTTTTGGAAGTGATGACAGTAAATTACCCATAATTAGAATCACTTATACACTAATTTTTTAAATCTTTAACTTCTTTTTAAATCTTTCTTCCAGCATAGGTCTTAAGAATTCCCCAGTATAACTACCTTTTATTTTTATAATATCCTCAGGTTTGCCTTCTGCGATAATATTTCCTCCTTTGACACCACCCTCAGGACCCATATCAACAATATAATCAGCTGTTTTAATCACATCTAAATTATGCTCAATAACAACAACAGTATTTCCTAGAGCCACAAACGTATGTAGTATTTCTAATAATTTTTTAATATCATGTTGGTGAAGTCCAGTAGTTGGTTCATCTAAAATATACATAGTTCTTCCTGTAGATCTTTTCGATAGTTCCTTGGCTAACTTAATACGCTGAGCTTCTCCACCAGATAATGTTGTAGCCTGTTGTCCAATCTTTATATAACCAAGCCCAACTTTTTTTAATGTTAATAGTTTGGTTTTTATATTTGAAATATTTTCAAAGTATTCACATCCTTCATCAACAGACATATTTAATACATCGGCTATACTTTTATCCTTAAACTTTATTTCAAGAGTTTCTCTATTATACCTAGTTCCCTTACATTCATCACATTGTATATAAACATCAGGTAAGAAATGCATCTCGTATGTAATTACGCCATCGCCTTCACAAGCTTCACATCTTCCACCTTTTACATTAAATGAAAATCTTCCAGGTTTATATCCTCTTGTTTTTGACTCAGGTAGTGCCGTAAACCAATCTCTGATAGGCCCAAAGGCTCCGGTATAGGTTGCTGGATTTGATCTTGGTGTTCTCCCAATTGGTGATTGATCTATGTCAATTATCTTATCTATAAGCTCAACACCCTTATAACCTTTAAATGCTTTTGGTACCTTTCTAGCTTTGTTATTTAAGGTTAAATTTAATGCATGATATAATGTTTGCAATATCAATGTAGATTTACCACTGCCAGAAACTCCAGTAACGCAAGTAAAGCTTCCTGTTGGAATTTTAAGATTAACGTTATTCAAATTATTTCCACTAGCTCCATTAATTTCTACAAATCTACCATTCTTAGCAAGTCTTCTAGTTCTCGGAATTTCTATATATTTTTTATGAGATAGGTATTGACCAGTGATACTATTTTTATTTTTAAGTATCTCGTTATAAGTTCCTTGTGCAATGATCTCACCACCGTTAGTACCAGCTTCTGGTCCTAAATCTATTATGTGGTCAGCATTTTCCATAGTTTCAGTGTCATGCTCAACAACGATTACTGTGTTTCCAAGATCTCTTAGTCTTTTCAATGCATTAATTAGTTTAACATTATCTTTTTGGTGCAAACCTATAGAAGGTTCGTCAAGAACATATAATACTCCCGTCAATCCTGAACCAATTTGCGAAGCAAGCCTAATTCTTTGTGCTTCTCCACCAGAAAGAGTCCCAGACTCTCTTGATAAAGTTAAATACTCAAGTCCAACATTTAAAAGAAACGTTAACCTCTCATTAATTTCTTTTAGAATATGTTCTGCTATTTTAAATTGTCTTTTATCAAGATTTTGTTCCAACCCTTTAAACCAGTTAGCAGCATCTAAAATAGATTTTTTTGTAACATCGCTTATATTTTGATTATCAATTTTAACACATAAAGCTTCCTCTTTTAGTCTATTACCATTACAACCTTCACATGCAGAATCCGATTGATATTCCGCTATAGCTTCTCTCTTCCACTCACTGTCAGATTCTAGAAATCTTCTTTCAAGATTGTTTATAACACCTTCAAAAGTTTTTTTATGAGAGTATTTTTCATATCCATCATCATAGACAAATTTTATTTCTTCTTCGTCTGATCCAAATAAAATTACATCTTTAAATTTTTTGGGTAATTTTTTCCATTTTTCATCTAAAGAAAATCCATAGTGTTTAGCAATAGAGGCTAATGTTTGAGCATAATATAGTGTGGTCGATTTAGCCCATGGTTCTATAGCACCATCAGCTATACTTTTTTTTTCATCAGGAACTACTAAATTTGGATCTACATTTAATTTAATACCAATACCTTCACATTCAGCACAGGCTCCATATGGACTATTGAAAGAAAAAAGTCTTGGTTCAATTTCTTCGATTGTAAAACCACTTTCTGGACATGCAAATTTTGTCGAGTAAATTAATTTTTCAATTTTTCTAAATTTTTGAGGTAAAGTTTCGTCTTCGTACTCAACAAATACAAGACCATTTGATAAATTTACAGCTGTTTCAATACTTTCTGCTAAACGATTTCCTAGATTTGAGTTCAAAACAATTCTGTCAATTAAAACAGATATATCATGCTTAAGTTTTTTATCTAATTCTGGTGCTTTATCTATGTCATAAAGAACCTCATCAATTTTAATTTTTCTAAAGCCTCTTCTTTTATAGCTTAAAATATCTTTTCTATATTCACCTTTACGGCCACGGACCACTGGCGCATATATATAAATTGTAGATTTTTTGGGAAGTTTTTTTATTAAATCGACAATCTGTGTAATTGTTTGTGATGTTATTGGTTTTCCAGTAAAGGGTGAATAGGGCACACCAGCTCTCGCATAGAGCACTCGCATATAATCATAAATTTCTGTAACTGTAGCAACAGTTGATCTTGGGTTCTTTGATGTATTTTTTTGTTCAATAGCTATTGCTGGACTCAATCCTTCAATAAGGTCAACGTTAGGTTTTTTCATTTTATCTAAAAATTGACGAGCATAAGCAGATAAACTTTCAACATATCTTCTTTGTCCCTCTGCATAGATAGTGTCAAATGCTAATGAAGATTTTCCAGAACCGGAAAGTCCAGTAATAACAACAAATTGATCTTTGGGTATTTCTACAGAAACATTCTTTAAATTATGCTCCTTTGCACCCTTGATAACTATCTTTTTGATCATAATTTTAGTTGCTTTAAATTAATAAAATTAATATTGAGTTTATATTGTGATATAAAAACTAAATAAATAAATAAACAATTACAAAATATTATGGCTGGAAGTTTAAATAAAGTATTATTAATTGGGCGTTTAGGCGCAGACCCTGAAATTAAACAAATGGTAAACGGCAAAAGCGTTGCAAGATTGAGTTTAGCAACTAGTCAATCATGGAAAGACAAGACAACAGGTGAAAAAAAAGAAAAGACTGAGTGGCACCGAATAGTTGTATTCAATGATGGGTTAGTAAATGTTGTTCAGCAATATTTAAAAAAAGGAGCTCAAATTTATGTTGAAGGACAAATAGCTACTAGAAAATGGAAAGATGAACAATCTGGACAAGACAAATATTCTACAGAAATTGTAATTCAAGGATATAACTCTTCACTAACAATGTTAGGTGGAGGAAATACTGGTGGTGGAATCCAAAATGATAACACACAAGCACCTGCTAATAATTTTGAAGATAGTCCACAAACTTCAAATGATATGGATGACGAAATTCCATTTTAGTTTCTATGAAAGACACAGAAATACCTAAAGATAAAAATATTAAACTTATCTCCATGCATGATGAGATGAGTTCATCGTATTTGTCATATGCGATGAGTGTAATTGTGAGTAGGGCTCTTCCTGATGTTAGGGACGGACTTAAACCTGTTCATAGAAGAATATTATTTGCCATGTATAAAGGTGGTTACGATTGGTCAAAACAATTTAGAAAATCTGCAAGAATAGTTGGAGATGTTATTGGTAAATATCACCCACATGGAGATCAGTCTGTTTATGACGCTCTAGTTAGAATGGTTCAGGATTTTTCTATGAGTTTACCTCTTGTTCAAGGCCAAGGTAACTTTGGATCTATTGATGGAGATCCAGCAGCGGCTATGAGATATACTGAGACTAGATTAGCTAAAGTTTCGCAATACTTAATAGACGATATTGAAAAGGATACCATCGAATACAAGAGTAACTACGATGAAACAGAAAAAGAACCATCAGTTTTACCCGCCCAATATCCTAATTTATTGGTTAATGGAGCTGGTGGTATAGCAGTTGGAATGGCAACAAGCATACCTCCACATAATTTAGGTGAAATCATTGATGGAACATTAGCCTTAATTGAAAATAAAGATATTAAAATTAAAGAATTAATGAAACACATTCCAGGTCCTGATTTTCCTACAGGTGGTGTTATCATTGGGAAAGAAATTATTAAGGCAGGATATAATGTAGGTCGTGGGTCATTTAAAATTAGAGGTGAAATAAGTGTTGAATCACAAAAAAATGGTAGAGAAAGATTAGTTATTACTTCTGTACCTTATCAAGTAAATAAATCAGTTTTAAATGAAAGAATTGCCCAACTTGTTAGAGAGAAAAAAATTGAAGGAATAAAAGATATTAGGGATGAGTCTAATAGAGAAGGGATTAGAGTAGCAATTGATTTAAGAAATGGTGTTGAGCCAGAAACTATTAAGCGATTACTTTATAAAAATACTTCGATAGAAAGTTCTTTTGGTTTTAATACTTTAGCAATCGTTGATGGCAAACCTAAAATATGTAATTTAAAAGAATTTTTAACAAATTTTTTAACGTTTCGTGAAGATGTTGTTATTAAGAAAACTAAATTTGACTTAAAAAAAGCAGAGGACAGAGCTCATATTTTGATTGGGTTATCTGTATCTGTTGAAAATTTAGATAAGATTATAAAAATTATACGTTCTTCAAAAACTCCTGATGATGCTAAAAAATCATTATTAAACACTAAGTGGAAAATTAATAAATCTTTAAAGTTAATTTCACTTGTCGAAGATAAGAAGGGGAAAAATTTATACTCATTATCTGACCCTCAAGTAATTGCTATTTTAGAACTTAGACTTCAAAAACTTACAGCTCTTGGTATTAATGAAATAGAAGTTGAAATTAAAAAATTAGCTGATTTAATTAAGGGATATAAGAAAATAATTAATTCCAAAAAAGAACTTTTAAACGTAATAAGTGAAGAGCTTAAAACTATTAAAGAAAAATTTGCTGTACCACGAAGAACTAAAATTATAGATGCTATTTTAAACTATGATATTGAAGAAACTATTCAAAAAGAGTCTGTTATTATTACAGTTACACTTCAGGGATATATTAAAAGAGGAGCATTAAGCAGCGTTAAACAACAAAAAAGAGGTGGCAAGGGTAAATCTGGGATTACAACGAGAGATGAAGATTCTGTAGTACAAACTTTATCAGTTAACACACACACTTCTGTTCTTTTCTTTTCGACAGAAGGACTTGTCTACAAAATTAAAGCTTGGAAGATACCTGAGGGATCAACTACATCAAAAGGTAAATCTCTATTTAATATCTTACCTTTAAAAAATCATCAATCAATCAGTTCAATTATGCCATTCCCTGATGAAGAAAGTGATACGAAAAATCTTCAAATTGTTTTTGCAACTGCAAAGGGCAAGGTTAGAAAAAACAGTCTAGAAGACTTTTCTTCCATTAATTCAGCTGGAAAAATTGCAATAAAATTAGATCCCAATGATAAAATCGTAGGAGTTGAAATTTGTAAAGATGATCAAGATGTAATGCTAAGTACAAAAAATGGTAAATGCATTAGATTTGAGTCAAAAAAACTAAGAATATTTAAAGGTAGATCCTCAAAAGGTATAAAGGGTATAGAACTATCTCCTAATGATGAGATTGTTTCTCTTTCAATAACAAATAAAGAAAAAATAAAAAAAGATACTAAATCTGATGGAAGATTTGTTTTATCAATTACAGAAAATGGATACGGCAAAAAAACTTTAAACAATGAATATAGAGTTACCAATAGAGGTGGTAAGGGCATAATTGGAATTGTTAACTCACCTAGAAATGGCAGTATATGTTCGTCATTTCCTGTTATAGAGGGAGATGATGTGATGATTTCAACAAATAAAGGTAGAGTGATTAGAGTTGCCGTTAAAGAAATCAGAACAGCGGGAAGAAATACTCAAGGTGTAAGAATTATCAAATTATCTGGTGATGAAAAAGTTGTTTCAGCAATAAAAATTGATGATAACTTGGAGTAATGAAAAAAGTTGCCGTATATCCTGGAACATTTGACCCAATTACCTTTGGTCATATTGATGTTATAAATAAAGCTTTAAAATTATTTGATAAAGTTATTATTGCTGCTTCTGATGGTGCTAATAAAAATTATCTTTTCAATTCACTTGAAAGAGTACAATTAATTAAAAAGGCCTTATTTGTTGATTTAAAGTTT
Organism: Candidatus Pelagibacter sp.; assembly: GCA_016777545.1. Classification (GTDB taxonomy): domain Bacteria; phylum Pseudomonadota; class Alphaproteobacteria; order Pelagibacterales; family Pelagibacteraceae; genus Pelagibacter. The sequence continues at coordinate 1,313 of JADHRH010000036.1, read as the reverse complement.
GATAAAAAGAAAATTGAAGTTATTTCATTTACATCATTAACAACTGATTTATGCAAAAAATATAAATCTAATATTATTTTAAGAGGTTTAAGAGCAGTATCTGATTTCGAATATGAATTTCAACTAGCTGGAATGAATAGAAAATTGAACAATAATATAGAAACAATTTTTTTAATGTCTGATGTTGAAAATCAAATCATTTCATCAAGATTTGTTAAAGAAATAGTTAGACTAAAAGGTGATATCAAAAAATTTACTACAAAAAGCACAATAAAATCTTTAAAAGAAAAATATGAATAAACTTATAACAAAATTTTTAATTTTATTTTTTATACTAACCAACAACACAATCGCAGAGGAGAATATTATGATTTTAAAGCTTAAAGATGGAGACGTTAAAATAGAACTTTTTGAAGATGTGGCACCTAATCATGTCAAAAGAATTAAGCAATTAGCAAAAGATGGTAAATACGATGGTGTTGTATTTCACAGAGTGATTGATGGCTTTATGGCGCAAACTGGTGATGTTCAGTTTGGTAACTCTTCTAATGATCAATTTGATTTAAGAAGAGCTGGAATGGGTGGCTCTGATTTACCTGATCTTAAAGAGGAATTTAGTGATTTACCTCATGAAAGAGGAACGCTATCTATGGCTAGATCACAAGATCCAAATAGTGCAAACAGCCAATTTTTTATATGTTTTAAAGAAGCGTCTTTTTTAGATAGACAATATACGGTATTTGGTAAAGTTATTGAAGGCATGGATCTTGTTGATAAAATCAAAAGAGGAGATCAAAACAATAACGGTTCTGTTTCTAACCCAGATAAAATCATTAGCTTTAAATAATTTTAGTTCACAAATTTCATGGCGTTAAAGAATTTCAAATTTAATGTCATAGAGAGCGATAAATTTGCTAGAGTTGGAGTAATCGAAACTCATAGAGGCAATATTCAAACACCTGCTTTTATGCCTGTTGGAACACAAGCTACAGTTAAAGCATGTTTAATTGATGATATTGTTAAAACTGGGTCTGAAATAATTTTATCAAATACCTATCATTTAATGATCAGACCAGGTGTTGATAGAATTATTTCTGCAGGAGGACTTCACAAGTTTATGAATTGTAAGCTTCCCATACTTACAGATTCTGGTGGGTTTCAAGTTATGTCTCTTTCTAAATTAAACAAAGTAGACAGAGAAAAAGGTGCAATATTTAACTCTCATGTAGATGGTAAAAAATTTATATTAAGTCCAGAAGAAAGCATAAGAGTTCAAAAAGGTTTAGATTCGGATATTGTTATGATTATGGATG
>JADHRH010000035.1 GCA_016777545.1 Candidatus Pelagibacter sp. | reverse complement strand
AATAATATTTTTGCAGGTATCCACAATGGAACGCCTGAGTATGCACTTAAAATGATTAATAAAGGTTTTAATTTTGTAACAATTGGATCTGATCAAAGAGCAATGAGTGCAGGCTCAAAAAGTATTGTAGAAAAAATGAAAGGTTCTTCAAAGATGGAAGAGTCTAAGGCCTATTAAAAAAGTGTCAGATAAAAAAAAAATTCTTATAATTCAAAGTATAAATGAAGCAGGACCAAAATTATTAACAAACCATCCTGATTATGAGTTTGAAATAATTGAAGATATAAATGATCCAGCTTTAAAACAAAAAATTGTAAATTGTGATGGTGCTTCACTAAGAACTGGTAAGTTATCTAGTGAAATTATAGATCTTGGAAAAAAACTAAAAATTATATCAAGACATGGAGTTGGATATGACAATATTGACTTAGATGCTTGTAAAAAAAATGATATTACAATTGCTATAACAGCAACAGCAAATGCTGTAGCAGTAGCGGAACATGTAATTTTTATGCTTCTTAGTATTTCAAAAAGAAAAAGTATGTACGATGATTGTGTTAAAACAGGTAATTTTAATGACAGAAACAAATTGCCAAAAACTATAGAAATATGGGGCAAAAATATCTTGATTGCAGGATTTGGTAGGATTGGTCAATGCTTGATCAAGAGATGCTTAGGTTTTGAAATGAATGTTTTTGTTTATGATCCATTTGTTTCATCTGAAATAATTGAGTCTTTAGGTGGAAAAAAAGTTGAAGACTTGAAAGAAGCTGTCAAGACAATGGATGCTATCTCACTACATATACCTTTAAACAATGAAACAAAAAATATGATTAATCTAAATTTATTAAAAACAATGAAAAAAAATTGTATTATTATTAATGCTGCTAGAGGTGGAATAATTAACGAAAACGATCTAGATCAAGCATTAAATGAAGATTTAATTTTTGGTGCAGGATTGGATGTATTTGAAATAGAACCGCCAGAAAAAAATAATCCTTTATTAAAAAATGACAAAGTATTTTTAAGCCCTCATACTGCTGCATTTACAGAAGAGTGTATGATTAGAATGGGTAAAGAGACAGTTCAAAATATTATTGATTTTTTTAATAATAAAATTGAAAAATCTAAAATAGTTAGATTATAAAATTACTTAATAATTTGTAAATTCGACTCTGCACAAGTTTTAGTCAAATAGTTAAATCCTATTTTAGCATACTCTAATGGATTTGCTTTACTTGGGTCCTGCTCTGCTTCAACAACAAGCCATCCGGAATAATCATTTTTTTTTAAAAGATCAAAAAAAGGCTTATAATCAATACAACCATCACCAGGTACTGTAAAAGCACCCTCTAAAAATGCCTGTCTAAAACTTAAATCATCTTTCAAGGATTTGTCTAAAATATTTTTTCTCATATCTTTGCAATGAATGTGAATAATTCTATCTTTAAATTTATCATAAATTTCTAAGGAATTTCCATTAGCAAATAACATGTGTCCAGTATCTAAGATTAATTTAACTTGCTCTGACGTACTTTCTAATAACCTTTCAGTATCATTCTGTGTTTCAATTACTGTACCCATGTGATGGTGATATGCTAGAGGCATACCTTTATCTTCAAGATATTTACTAATTTCTGATATTTTTTTACAAAAATCTTTCCATCCATCCTTATCCATTTGTGGTCTTGTTGATAATGCTCTTGATTGATCACCTGCTATTGAACCAGACACTTCTGCAAAAACAATACAAGGTGCTTCACAATTCTTAAAAAGAATTAATTGCTCTTGTATTAATTTAATTTCATCTTTCACAGAGTTCTTTCTGAGGTTAGCCCCATACCATCCAGAACATAGTCTTAAGTTATGTTTTTCTAGCATTGGAATTAATTCATCTGATTTTTTTGGAAATTTTCCACCAGACTCTATTCCCGAAAAACCAGCTTCACTAGCCTCTGAAAGACATTGCTCTAAAGGAGTATCGCCACCAAGTTCAGGCATATCATCATTGCTCCATGCTATAGGTGCTATTCCTAATTTTACTGACATAATATATTTTTTTTGTTATGATATATGAAACTGCAAACACAATGAAAACAAAAAAATTATTTTTAGGAATAGTTGGTGGGGGTCCAAATTCTTGGATCGGTCATGTACATAGAATTTCTGCCAGATTTGACAATCAATATGAGATAGTTGCTGGTGTTTTTTCAAGAAATGCAAAATTATCAGTTAGATTTGGGCAAAAAATTGGGATTGCAAAAGATAGATGCTACTCAAATTTTAAAGAGATGGCAGATAATGAGTCAAAAAGAGAAGATTGTATTGAAGTTGTATCCATAATGACACCTCCAGCAAGTCACCAAATTATTGCAGAGAAATTTATTGATAAAGATATTCATATTATTTCTGATAAACCATTTGCAGGAAATTTGGAACAAGCCAAAAAATTATATAAAAAAATTAAATCTAATAAAAAAATTAAGTACGCCCTAACTCATAATTATTCTGCCTACCCTATGGTCAGAGAAGCTAAGGTTCTGGTTGAAAAAGGAAAGATAGGAAAAGTTGAATATGTTAATGTTGAATATATTCAGGATTGGTCTGGAGGAGAAAATATAACTTCAAAAAATGCAAAGAAAAAATTAAAATGGAAAATAGATAATAAGATTGTTGGTGCTTCAGCTGTCCTTAATGAGATTGGAACACATTCTTATCATTTGGCATCATATATTTCTGGATTAAAGGGAAAAACTGTTTTTGCTGACATCAAACAAATTTCAAATAAAATTAAAATGGATGATAACGCTCAAGTAATGATTAACTTTGCTAATGGAGCTAAAGGAATGTTTTGGACAAGTGTGATGGCAAGAGGTGGAGTTTATGGTTTAAGAATAAGAATATTTGGTACTAAAGGAAGTTTGGAGTGGGTACAGAATGACCCTAACTATCTAAAATTAAACCCAGCAAAAGGTGCTGTTAAATTACTGGAGAGAGATTTTCATAATGCAGGATTTTCCTCAAAATTTTCTAGAATAAAATTTGGTCATCCAGAGGGTTATTTAGATGCTTTTGCAAACATCTATAGAGAGTTTGCAGACTCAATTAAAAGTAAGTCTAAGAAAAGATTTTTTTATCCAAATGAAGATGAGGGACTAGAAACTGCAAAATTTATAAATGCATGTAAAATTTCCTCTAAAAGAAAAAGATGGGTAAAAATATAATAAATATAGCTTTATTTGGTCTTGGTAGAATTGGCCAAATGCATGCTGAGAATTTAGTCAATCACCCTGAGTTTAATTTAAAATATATTTTTGATTTAGATAAAAATTTAACAAAAAAATTTTCAAAAAAATATCAATGTATTGCTATTGAAAATCCTAATATAGCCTTTGTGGATAAAAATATTAAAAGTATCTTCATAGCAACAAGTACAAATACTCACTTAAAATATATAGAAGGAGCAGTCAAAAATAAGAAAATTGTTTTCTGTGAAAAACCTTTAGATTTAGATTTGAAAAAAATTAATCAATGTAAAAAGAATATTAAGAAATATAATCCTAAAATTCAAATAGGGTTTAATAGAAGATATGATCCGGCTCACAACTCTTTAAGAAAAAACTTAATCAAAGGTAAGATAGGTAAGCTGGAAAAAATAATAATTACAAGCCGTGACCCTGCTCCACCTCCTTTAAGTTATTTGAAAACTTCTGGAGGTATTTTTAAAGATATGATGATACACGATTTTGATTTAGCTAGATATTATACTGGTTCAGACGAGTTTGAGTCTGTTTTTGCTACAGGTGAATATTTTTCAGATAAAAAATTTAGAAAAGTAAAAGATTTAGAGTTAGCAACTGTTATAATGAGATCTAAAAAAGGGGTTCAGTGTATTATTACAAATTCACGACACTGTAGCTTTGGGTATGATCAAAGAGTTGAGCTTTTTGGTAATAAAGGAATGATAATTTCTGATAATCAACGTGATTTAGAAACAGCAATTTATTCTAAAAATTCAACAAATAACAAATCTCCTTTTAAGACTTTTTTTATAGAAAGATATTCTGAAGCATACAAAATTCAATTAAATGATTTAGCAAAACTATGCAAAAAAAATATTAAACCTATTGCAGATTTTGAAGATGGAAGAAGATCTTTAATACTTGCTGAAACTGCAAATAAATCTCTTAAATCAAAAATTTTTGAAAAAGTTAAATTTTAATATTCAGAAAAAAATATTCTAACTTAATAAACTATAAGTTGAAAAAATCTTGAATTTTTTTCCAAAAAACGAATTATGTAAATTGACAAATTTACTAAGGGTGTGATTATATTCTAAATTAACAAAGGAAAATTTATGAAAAAATATATTGTAATGGGAAATTATTCACCAAAGGCCTACCAAGGTTTTATAAAGGACCCTAAGCAAGATAGATCAACAGCAGTAAAAGCATTAACCGAAGCTGTAGGTGGAACATTTGAATCTTTTTATATTACGAGAGGTCCTTATGATTTCGTTGCAGTCACTTCAGGAGACATGCCTTATGAAAGTTTTGCTGCTATAAAATTAGCTGTTGAAGCTAGTGGAACAGTAGAAAATATGGTTGTACTTGAAGAAATAAATATGAACAAAGCAGCTGAGCTTGCCGCTAAAGCTATGTCAGGCTACAAACCTGCTGGTTAATTATTTATGTTAACTTCCAGTTTATAATTCTGGAAGTTAACTAATTTCAAATAAAGTTGGAAACATTTTACCAGATAAATCATCCCCATTTTTATAACCATTATTTTCCATAATAGTTCTCTCTTCTCTAGCCCAATCTCCTCTATAAATAATTTTAGAATTTTCTTTTGCCATTCTCAATGTATATCTATGAACATCTTTTTTAGGTGTAACAGTATTTAATCCTCCATGGAGTGTTCTAATATCAAAATAAATACAATCACCAACTTCTAGGTCCCATTGCAGAAATTCATAATCATCTTTATTTTCTAATATGTTAGGAGTTAATTCATATTTTTTTCCATTAACAACTCCAGGCTTACCATCAACTTCATGGCCATCATTAAATCTTGTTCTTAAAAATAGTTTATCCCATAAATGAGATCCTTTAACCCAAGCTATACCATCTTCCTTTTTAACCGACTCAAGTGGTATCCATAAAACACACATGGATCCTTCAAAATCAAAATATGATATATCATGATGAAAAGGGGGTGATGATTTTGACCCTGCTTCCCTAAAAAACCAATTATCCATCACTAAATTAATTTTTTGTGCTTCTAGAAGTTCTGCTGCAATTTTAGGTGTTGGTGAATTAAATACAAAATCTTTGAATTCTTCATGCAAATCCCAAGTCCAAAAATCCTCATAATACCCAGGTAGTTTTTGATCTTTTGTATGATTTACAAGTCTTTGACTAGGACTTTCTTTACCTTTTTTAATTCCTTTTTTTAGCTTTTCAATCCATGCGTTATCAAACTTACCTTTAATCAAGACTGCACCATCTTTTTTAAATAGATCTACTTCTGCCTTGGTAATAATTTTGCTCATATAATGTTATTATAATATAATGTAATAAAAATAAGATGAAAACATTAAGTGACACTTTTGGAAGAAAATTCCCCTACATAAGATTATCAATTACTGATGTATGTAATTACAGTTGTACTTATTGTTTGCCACAAGGTTATAAAAAAACTCCTGGAGATACGAGAAGTTTTATGTCTGCTCAGGAAATATCTAGATTAACAAAAGCGTTATCTGAGTTAGGTGTTTGTAAAATTAGATTAACTGGTGGAGAGCCAACAGTTAGAAAAGACTTTTTTAACATTCTTAAAGATATGAAGCAAAATTCAAATATACCTAAAGTAACAATGACAACTAATGGTTATCGTTTGGACAAAATTGCAGAACAATTATTTGAAGCTGGGTTGGATGGAATAAATGTTAGTATAGACAGTTTGAATAGAGAATCTTTTAAAAAACTAACAGGGCATGACAGGCTTGAAGAAATTTTAGAAGGTATAAAGATTTTACAAAAATTAAATTTCAAGAATATAAAAATTAATGCTGTTTTACTTAAGGGTGTCAATGATAACCCTGATGAGTTCAAAAAATTTGGGAATTTTATAAAAGATAACAAAATTGACTTTAGATTTATAGAATTGATGCAAACAGGTGATAATTTGGAGTATTTTAAAAAGAACCATGTTTCCTCTAAAGTATTTAAAGATTTTTTAGAAAAAAATAGCTGGATACCACAGACTTATGGAAAAGATGCAGGCCCATCACTAAATTTTATACATCCAGAATTTAAAGGTAAATTTGGTTTAATTGCACCCTACTCTAAAGATTTTTGTCAAACATGTAATAGATTGCGAATTACATCAAGAGGTGATTTGAGATTATGTTTGTTTGGTAATACTGGAATTAGTATTAGACATTTACTGCAAGACGACACTCAAAAAGATGAACTGGTGAATCTTATTATAAAACAATTGCATCTTAAAAAAGAGTCACATTATTTAGAACTAGGTGAAACTGGGATTACCCCAAATCTATCAAGTACTGGAGGTTAAATGACAAGCTTAAAAGTAATAAATGAAGAAAAATTAAAAGACTGGGCTAAAGAAATTTTTAAAAAAAATTCTTTTAATATGGTTGATGTATCATCAAAAAAACAAACATTTAGAAGAGCATTAGCTTCTGGTAAAATTTATATAGGGAAAGAAGTTTTTAACCTAATTAAAAATAAAGAAATGCCTAAAGGTGATCCAATCACCTTAGCTGAAGTATCAGCAGTCTTAGGTGTTAAAAAAACAAGTGAATTAATTCCATTATGTCACCCACTGCCGATAGATCATACAGCAACTAAAATTATCATGCATGTCGAAGATGCTTCCTTAGAAGTTTTTTGTGTTGTGTCCGCTGTTGCAAAAACTGGTGTAGAAATGGAAGCTATTATGGGTGTTAATACAGCACTAATAACTATTTACGATCTATGTAAAATTGTAAATCCACATCTTAGAATTGATAATGTTAAGCTATTGATTAAAGAAGGTGGAAAAAGTGGTTTATGGACTAATCCTGATGGCTTACCAGAATTTTTAAACGATATCTTTTAGTTTACTGTGTCTGTTTTTCTAAAATCACAAAAAATAATTAAAGAATGGGTTGATTATAATAATCATCTCAACATGGCCTATTATATTTTAATATTTGATCAAGCTCTTGAGGTAATGCTTGAAAAATTTAAAATGGGTGCTGACTCTGCTAAAAATGAAAAGAGGAGTACCATGGTAGTTGAAACCAATACAAAATATATTAGAGAAATAAAACAAGAAGATGAAGTGGATATCATACTTACCTTTTTTGATCATGATAAAAAAAGACTACATTTAAAACTTGAAATGATTGAAAAAAAAACCAAAAAAATTTCAGCTTCTATAGAATGGCTTTCCTTATACATTAACCTAGAAGCTAGAAAGGTTACAGAATTTGAAAATGAAAAGATAGAAATAATGGATCATTTTATTAAACAAAATAAAGATAATTTTAATAATGAAGATTTAAAATTTTCATCTAAAATTAAAAAATGAAAATTAAACTTGAACTCTTTGGTGCGAGTAGAGACTTTAGTAATAAAGATCACTTAGAGTTTAATATTAAAGGACAGCTTGAAATCAAAGATTTTCGGAAAGAAATAATTAATTATTTAGATAAAAACTTTAAGGGTAATAAAAATTTTATTAAAATTGTAAAAAACTCTGTTTTTTGCTCAGAAGATAACAATATTATCAATGATGACTTTAAGATTATTAGAGATCAAAAGATTGGAATAATACCTCCAATAGGTGGTGGTTGATGCTACATACAAAAATTATAGATATTGAAAAAGATAAAATTAAAACTTCTACAGCAGAAGCTTTTATAAAATCTTCTTTATATGGTGCATCAATTATTTTTAATGGGACAGTCAGAAATATTAATGAAAATAAAGAAGTTGTTGGAATAACTTATGATAGTCATGACAAATTAGTATTAAAAAGCTTTGATGAAATTTATAAAGAAACTACTGAAAAATTAAAAATTATGGATAAAGCAGTATTTATTGAGCATGTTAAAGGTTATGTAGAACTTGGTGAAACTAGTATTATTATTGCAGTTGCCTGTAAACATAGAGATGAAACTTATGTATTATCTAGATATATTATTGAAGAAATTAAAAAAAGATCTCCTATATGGAAAAAAGAACACTATAAAGATGAACAAAGCAAATGGTTAAAAGGTAATCCAATTAAAAATGAAAAAATATAAATATTCAGAAATAACACCTGAACAAATATATAATAAAAGAAGAAAGTTTATTAAATCTATTGGCCTTGGTGTAGGTTCATTATCTTTAAGTGGCATACCATTTTTAAACAATGCTTATTCACAAAATAAAACTAAGTTAACATCATATGAAGATATCACTACTTATAATAACTATTATGAGTTTGGAACTGGAAAAGGACATCCTTTTAAAAATTCACAAGAATTTATAACTAAACCATGGAGTGTTACTATTGAAGGTGAAGTGGATAATCCAATTACCCTTTCAGCTGAAGAAATAATTTCTTTATTTCCTTCCGAAGAAAGAATTTACAAACTTAGATGTGTTGAAGGTTGGTCTATGGTTATTCCTTGGATGGGATTTTCTCTAAGTAAGTTACTTAGTAAAGTATCTATTAAAAATACTGCAAAATTTGTTGAATTTGAAAGT
>JADHRH010000034.1 GCA_016777545.1 Candidatus Pelagibacter sp. | reverse complement strand
GTCTTCAAAAATCTAATTAATTTTGATAATCAACCACTAACATGACTTAATATTTTTTTAAGTCTAGTTTATATAAACTAAAGTTAAAAACTAACATAAGAGGGAGTTTTTTATGAAAAAACTAAAATTGTTTGCTCTTACAGCTGTTGCCCTAATGGGTGCTTCAGGTGTAGCAAATGCCGAAACTGTGTTGTTAGCATCTGATGACTTTGTTGGAATTTCATTCTGGCTTGTGTCAATGGCTTGTTTAGCAGCAACTGTGTTCTTCTTTTTAGAAAGAAGTTCAGTTCCAGCTGGCTGGAGAGTTTCAATCACTGTTGCAGGACTAGTTACTGGTATTGCATTCATACATTACATGTACATGAGAGAAGTATGGATCATGACTGGTGAGTCACCAACAGTTTACAGATATATTGACTGGTTAATTACAGTTCCACTATTGATGCTAGAATTCTATTTTGTTCTTGCAGCAGTAGGTAAAGCAAACTCTGGAGTATTCTGGAGATTAATGCTTGGTACTTTAGTAATGCTAGTTGGAGGATACTTAGGAGAAGCAGGTTACATCAATTCTATGCTTGGTTTCATTATCGGTATGGCTGGATGGATCTACATCTTATATGAAGTATTTTCAGGTGAAGCAGGTAAAATGGCAGCGAAAAGTGGAAACAAAGCTCTTGTTACTGCGTTTGGTGCTATGAGAATGATCGTTACAGTTGGTTGGGCTATTTACCCATTAGGTTATGTATTTGGTTACCTAACAGGTGGTGTAGATGCTAACGCGCTAAACGTGATTTACAATGCAGCTGACTTTTTGAACAAGATCGCTTTTGGTCTAATCATTTGGGCAGCAGCAATGCAACAACCTGGTAGAGCTAAGAAGTAGTTTTACTCGTTAAATAATTAAAAAAAAGGGCAGGTATGTTTTTGCATACTTGCCCTTTTTTCTTTTGTAATTATATTTAGAATATATGCCTAAAATTACTTATTTAGAAAACAATGGTAACAGCAAAATTATAGAAGTGCCCAATGGGCTAACCGTTATGGAAGGCGCTGTCCAGAATGATATTCAAGGTATTGATGCAGATTGTGGAGGTGGTATGGCTTGTGCTACTTGTCACGTTTATGTAAATGAAGAGTGGTTTGACAAACTCCCTAAAAAAGAAGATGGTGAAGAAGATATGTTGGATATGGCATTTGAGCCAAAAAAAAATAGCAGATTAAGCTGCCAGTTAATAGTTTCAGATGAATTAGATGGCTTAATAGTAAGCATTCCATCAAAGCAAGGTTAAATGATTAAAACAGATACATTGATAATTGGTGCTGGACCAGTTGGTTTGTTTTGTGTTCATCAACTGGGAATAATTGGATTAACTTGTGAAGTAGTAGATAATTTAGATAAAATTGGTGGACAATGTATTGAGCTCTATCCAGACAAACCTATATATGACATCCCAGCTGTTCCAGAATGTACTGGGGAAGAATTAACTAATAATTTACTTGAACAAATAAAAACATTTAAAACAAATTTTCATTTAAATGAAAGAGTAGAAGAAATTAAGCAAGATGAAAAAAAATGGTTAATAAAAACAAATAAAGGAACTCAATTTGAAGCTTCAAGCATAATTATTGCAGCTGGAGTAGGTTCATTTGAGCCAAGAAAATTTTCAACAAAAGAAATAGAAAAATACGAAGGTAAACAAATATTATATTCAGTAAAAGATAAAAAAATTTTTAAAAATAAAACTGTTACTATTTTTGGTGGAGGAGATTCAGCATTAGATTGGGCAATTGAATTATCAAATACCTCAAAGGTAATATTAGTTCACCGAAGAGATGATTTTAGAGGAATGCAAGCAAGTATTGATAAAGTTAATCAATTGAAAGAAGAAGGTAAAATAGAGATTTATACTAAGTACCAACTAGACTCAGTTGAAGGTGATGATAAAATTGAAAGTATTAACATTAAACATGATGATGAAAGTATAAAAGAAATTAAAACAGATTATGTTTTGGGTTTTTTTGGATTGATCATGAAATTAGGACCTATTGCTGAGTGGGGATTAAATTTAGATAAAAAAACTATTCCTGTTAACACAGAAAATTTTGAAACTAATAAAAAAGGCATTTTTGCAATTGGAGACATCTGTTCCTATCCTGGAAAACTAAAACTAATTCTTTCAGGTTTTCATGAAGGGGCATTAGCTGCTAGAGGCTGTTTTAAGTATGCAAAACCAGATGAAAAATACAGATTTGAATTTACGACTTCTTCCAAAACAGTAAAAAGTAGACTGGGTATTAAAGAGTGATAGAGCTTTTTACTGCCGACACTCCAAATGGAAAAAAAATCACAATAATGTTAGAAGAGTTAGGCTGTGATTTTAAAGTTACTAAAATTGATTTATCTAAAGGTGAGCAATTAAAAAAAGATTTCATAAAAATAAGTCCTTTTGGAAAAATTCCAGTAATCATTGATCATGAAAATGGACAATCTTTATTTGAGTCTGGGGCAATTCTTATTTATTTGGGTGAAAAATATAACAAGTTTTATGATCTAAAAGATCGCTATATTATTAATCAATGGTTGATGGCGCAGATGGGAATTATTGGACCAATGATTGGTCAACATCATCAGTTTCATCATTATAATCCTGGAAAAAGTGAATTTGGAGAAGAAAGATATTTTAAAATCGCTAAAAGAATTTATGGTGAGCTAGATGAAAGATTATCTTCATCAAAATACTTAGCTGGAAATGAATATACCATTGCTGATATTGCAACTTGGCCCTGGATAGCAAGACATGAATGGCATGATATTGGACTTAATAATTATAAAAGCCTGACAAGATGGTATTTGGATATTTCAAAAAGAGAGGCTGTTATAAAAGGATATGATTTATTAAAAAATGGCTCAATAATACCAAAGCCTTAATCGTCAGCGTATACTTTTTCTTCTTTTTCGTGTTTTTCTTGAGCAGCTATACATAAGTCAGCAACAGGTCTAGCCACTAATCTTTTTAATCCTATTGGCTCAGCTGTTTCTTCACAAAATCCATATGTTCCATTTTTAATTCTCAATAGAGCTTGATCAATTTTAGAAATTAATTTTATTTGACGGTTGATCGCTTTCATTTCAACAGCTTTATCTGTGTATGAGCTTGCTTGGTCCACAATGTCTGCTGAAATACTATTGTCATCCATTGATCCATGATAGAGAGCCTCATTATTTGCTTTAACTAACTCTTTTTTCCACTCAGTTAATTTTATTTTAAAAAAAATTAAGTGCTTTTCACACATATATTTTTCAGTTTCTTTTGGAAGATAGTTTTTTGAAATTTTAACTGGTGCTTTAGTTTTTTTTTCTTCAACAATAACTTTTTTAACTTCTTTAGCAGGTTTTGTTTTTATAGAAGTAGATTTTTTAGATTTAGCAACTTTTTTTTTAGCAGTTTTTTTTGAAGTTTTGGGCATATGTATAAATTTAGTGGCCGGAGTATATTCAGCAATTAATAGGTGTCAAGCAAGCTTAATTCATATAAAATCTATATAAAATGTTACTTAATAAAAATAATATTAATAAGTTCTTTTATGTCTTTCTCACAGCACATTTATTTTTATGGACATTAATTCCTTCGTTAACAAATAACAATCTACCTCTTGATACAATTGAAGCCTTAGCATGGGGTAGTAATTTAGAATGGGGTTTTAACAAACATCCTCCAATGAGTGCTTTTTTTCCAGAAGTTTTTTTTCAAATTTTTGGATCTCAAGATTGGATATATTATTTGCTTAGTCAAATATTTGTAGTTATTTCTTTTTATTATGTATTTAAATTTTCTAAAGAATTTTTTAATAGTGATTTATTAGGTATAATTTCAGTTTTACTTATTGAAGCAATTTATTTTTATAATTTTACCACTCCTGAATTTAACGTAAATGTTTGCCAGCTCCCATTTTGGTCTTTAACAGTTTATTTTTCATGGAAAATTTATACTAGTAAAGAAATAAAATTTACTGATTGTTTTTTAGTTGGATTATTTGCAGCATTTGGTTTTTTATCCAAATATTTGTTTGTTTATCTTTTAGTTTCAATTGATCTTTTATTTATATATTTAATATTTATTAAGAAGGATAGAAAATTTGATTTTAAGTATCTTATAACTCTAGAGGTATTTTTGATTGTTTTAGTTCCTCATCTAATTTGGTTAAACAATAATGATTTTATTACTATAACTTATGGACTTGCAAGAACTGGATTAGAACAATCTGGTTTAATTGATCATATAAAATTTCCATTAATCTTTCTAATAAAGCAAATTGGGTTACTAATCCCATTTTTAATTTTAGTTTGGCTTTTAGTAAAAAAAATCAAATTTAGAATATCTTTTAAAGATAAAAAATTACTTTTTTTGTTAGCGATTAACATTTTACCTATCATTTTAATGTTTTTAACTTCAGCGGTTACAGGCTCTAAGATTAGAACAATGTGGATGACACCGTTTTATTTATTTTTTGGAACTTTATTTGTCTATTTATTTCAAGCTCAAATCAATATTAAAAAGTTAAAACCATTTATGATTGGCTTCATCTTTTTATTTTTTCTGTCACCAGTGCTTTATGCTTATGTCTCAATATCAAAAGAAGACAAAAGAACTGATTACCCAGGGAAGGAAATTGCTATTAAAACTCAATATGCTTGGGATCAACAGTTCAATTCTAAGATAAATGTAGTTTATGGAAATGAGTGGAATGCAGGTAATTTATCATATCATCTAAAATCAAGACCGGTATGGGAGGGTTTTGTTGAAAAAGAAAAGCTTGATCAATTGAAAGATTATATGTGCTTTGATAATGTTTGTGTTGGATCAAAATAGCTATGAAAAAATATGTAATTTTAATTCCAATTTATAACGATCGAGAGAGCTTAACCAAGCTAATTGAAAATATAAATTCTGAAATAGAAGGTATCAATTCTGAGATTTCAATTGTTGTTATTAACGATGCATCTTCTCAACAAATAATTGATGAATATCAAAACACTGAAAATATTAATTCAATTGAAATTGTAAATATGAAAGAAAACAGAGGTCATGCAAGATGTATTGCCTCAGGATTAAAGTATATTTATGAAAAAAAAGAATTTGACTATGTAATACCTATGGATGGAGATGGTGAAGATCGACCAGAAGAGATTAAAAATTTTATAGAGCTTGCTGAACAAACAGATGGTAAACCTATAATAGGTGAAAGAGTTAAAAGATCTGAAAGTTCATTTTTTAAATCTTGTTATCAGTTTCATAAATTCTTAACATTATCATTTACAGGTCAATCTATTAAATTTGGAAATTTTACATGTCTCTCTAAGACTACAATTGAAAAAATGCTTAAAGAAAAAGCAACCTGGAATAGTTTTTCTGGTTCATTAAAAAAAATAGAAAAAGATTTATTAACTATTCCTTCTATTAGAGGGGCTAGATATTTTGGACCATCTAAAATGAGTTTTTTTAATTTATTAAAACACTCACTTTCAATTATTAGTGTATTTAGAAAAACAGTTTTAATTCGTTCAGCTTTATTTATCGTTTTTTATATTCTTTTAATTAAAAGCAATGCATCAATTATTACTTCATTACCTTTAGTTCTATTATTAATAATGATTTATTCAATTTCCAATTTAGCTCTAAGAGAAAACATGGAAGAATTTAATAATTCTTTAAAAAATATTCATAAAATTGATAAGATAAAGTGAATAAAAAAAATTAAGCTCTAATCATTGGTAGAGAATAAAAATCAGCCGTATCTATTTTAGAAGAGTATTCTCTTTTCATATTCCACTTTTTTTGAACCCCAGCACTTGCAACACTTAAGGTAGATCTTCCGTATCGATGATTGGTGCTGTCAATAGATTTCATTAAACTGTTTATTTTTTCATCTTTTTCAGATGAAAATAGATTTGTTTTTTCATTGGCGTTAGATAATCCCGTAAGCATCACACCTGCTTTTTGGTACTGGTAACCATTTTTGAAAATTGTTTCTAGAATTGTTACTGCAGCTTTAACTATTTCAATACTATTGTTTGTTGCAATTGGAAAATCAACTGTCTTTGCATTTGAGTAATATCCATAGTTTCTTTGAAAGGGACTAGTTCTAACAAATACTGTGATTGCTTTTGCAACTAACGACTCTGATCTAATTTTTTCAGATGCATTTAAACAATAGTTTGCAACTGCTTCTTTTAATTCTTGAAATCTTTCTACTCTTTTCCCAAATGATCTTGAGACAACACAACTCTTTCTTTTTGTAGTAGTTGTTTCTAAATTAATACAAGGAATACCTTTAAGTTCCATTGCAGTTCTTGAACTTAAAACATTAGAAGATTTTTTAATCCAGCTGTTAGATTTATTTTTAAGCTGCTTAGCATTATAAATTCCATTTTTATTATAAAATTTTGTAAGTTGTCTACCAACACCCCATACATCATTAATATCTATTTTTTCTAAAATAGGGTCAATATTTTCAATATTAATTAAACTAGTAACTCCTGATTGTTTTTTCTTTGCAATATGATTTGCAATTTTACTTAGAGTTTTTGTTTTAGCAATTCCAATACTAGTTGGGATCCCTGTCCATTGTAAAACTGTGTCTCGAATTTCTTTGCCAACTTTTTCTATATCTTGATCTGGAAAATTTGATAAATCTAAAAAAGCCTCATCAATAGAATAAACCTCTATTTTTGTATTAAATCTTTTAAGAGTTCGCATTACTCTTCTAGATAAATCACCATATAAAGAATAATTAGAAGAGAAAACTTCAACCTTATTTTTTATGATAATATCTTTTTCTTTAAAATAAGGCTCACCCATTTTGATCCCTAAAGCTTTTGCTTCATTAGATCTTGAGATGATACAACCATCATTATTAGATAAAACTACAACAGGTTTTCTTCTTATTTTAGGATTGAATAATCTTTCACAAGAAACGTAAAAAGAATTACAATCAACTAATGCTATTTTTTTAGTACGTAGAATGTATGACATAAGTTACAACCCCCCAAATAAAGATGTCTTCTTCTTCATTAATTAAAATTTTATCAGTAAAATCTTTAGACCCTGACGTTAAAAACTTTTTATCTCTTTCTTGAACCAAGCTTTTAACCACAAGCTCATCATGAACGTTTGCAATAACTGTTGAAAAGTTTTTTGGTTTTAAACTTTTATCAACTACCAATAAATCTCCATCATTAATTCCAACATCGACCATTGATTTACCCTGAACACGAATGATGAAAGTTGCTGGAACATTTTTTATTAAATGTATGTTCAGATCAATATCTTCTTCGATATAATCTGTTGCAGGAGAGGGAAACCCAGCACCTGCTTTATGTAAGTAATAAGGGATAGTTAGTTTCATGTTCTTATTTTGTTCTTATTTATAGACTAGTTATACAATGCACGCAATAGGTTGTATTTTGAGTCTGGAAGTGAATCAAAAGTGAATCAAAAGGTGAACATCCAAAACCACATTTTGTATGCTTGTGGATAACTTCAACCAGAGATAGTTTAAAAAATTCGAAAATGAAAAAAATTTTATTAGTTTTAACCTTTATATTAACTTTAAGTTCTCAATTGATGGCATACGAAGAAACAAACTACGAGGTAGTAAAAGAGAATAAAATTTATGAAATAAGAAAATACCCTAATCGTTTGGTCATTGAAACAAATTCTGTTCAAGGTAATGGTTTTAGAAAATTGTTTAATTATATTTCAGGAAATAATAAAGAAAATGAAGAAATAAAAATGACAGTTCCAGTTACTCAAGAAATTAAAAATGAAAATATGACGATGCAATTTTATTTGCCATCAAAATTTAATAAAGATAATGCACCAAAACCAGTCGACTCAGAAGTAAAAATTTTAACTATTGAGGGTGGATATTATGCTGTGATTGAATATTCGGGGAGATCTTCAGATAAAAATTTTTTAAAAAATAAGGATATTTTAGAAAAAGCGCTTAAGCAAGACAACTTATTGGTTCTAAGTCCACCAATAAGAGCGTCATATAACTCACCATTTACTTTACCAATACTTAAAAGAAATGAAGTAATGTATAGAGTAGATTTATAGAAATGGAGAAAAAATAATGAAAAAACTAACTTGTCATTGTGGCACCGTAGAAGCAGAAATTAATTTAGAAGGAGATTTAGCTAAAGTAATAAAATGCAATTGTTCTATTTGTAAAAGAAAAGGAGCAATTATGTCGATGGTAAAAAATGAAGATTTTAAAGTTACCAAAGGTGAAGATAAATTAACTCTTTATCAATTCCATTCAAAAATAGCTAAACATTACTTTTGTTCAGTTTGTGGAATTTATACTCATCATAATCCAAGAGCAAATCCTGCAATGACAGGATTTAATGTAGGATGTATAGATGAAATAAATACTTTTGATATGAAAGATGTTCCCGTCAATGATGGTCAAAATCATCCTTTAGATAAAAAATAATCTTTATGTGGTCTGTTGGTGAATGTTATAGCA
Source organism: Candidatus Pelagibacter sp. (assembly GCA_016777545.1). Lineage (GTDB taxonomy): Bacteria > Pseudomonadota > Alphaproteobacteria > Pelagibacterales > Pelagibacteraceae > Pelagibacter. Next base: position 291 of record JADHRH010000034.1, on the reverse strand, counting down.
AGGTTAAAAAAGATTGTTTTAAATTTATTTCTTCACAAGAAACAAAAAAAGATAAATTTAAAAATAAAGACAAGATGATAAAATCTTTTCTAATCCCAATCAGTTATTGGATTTCAAAAAAAACAAAAAAAAATCCATTGATAATTGGTTTAGCAGGAGGTCAAGGATCAGGAAAAACAACCATCTCATCACTTTTAACATTAATTTTACAAAAATATTTTAAACTAAATGTTTTTAAAATTTCAATTGATGATTTTTATAAAACAAGAAAAGATAGAAAATTATTATCTA
>JADHRH010000033.1 GCA_016777545.1 Candidatus Pelagibacter sp. | reverse complement strand
GGTGCATAAACTATTGCAAAATCTGTTGTCTTTGGTGGAACAATATATTTTTCATTAACACTTTTAGCTTTAGCTTTAAAAGCAGTGGCTAATTTTGCTCTGGCATCTGCAACAGCTCTTTTATCATCCGCGTCATAACCATCGGTAATAGCTTTAAATTTTTCTACTGGGAAATGACTATCCACTGGAACTAGAACATCTCCTTGAAGCTTAATTGCAAATTCAACATTTTCACTTGTGTCCTCTTTCATCTTAACATTAGTCATGAATTGAGAAGCAGGTAATAAGTCTTTAATCAGTGCATCTAATGAAAACTCTGCAAGAGTTCCATATTTCTTAACTCCAGCTAAAATTTTCGTTATACCTTCTTGGCTTTTATTTAATAATTCGACCTGGCTATTGAAATTTCCTACTTTTTCATCAACTTTTGTTAAGGCCTCTGTCATATCTTTAGTAACCCCAGTTGATAGGTTGTTAAAAGAAGTCGACATTGAACCAAGTGAAGTATTAATAGTAGTATTTAAGGTATCTTTTAATGAAGTAATTTCTGTCTTTAAATTAGCCATCTCTTCAGCTTCTTTATTTTCACTATCATCTTTTGGCTTAGATCTTAAGTTTAGATAAAGGATTGCTAAAGCAACTCCTAACAACAAGACTAATACGATTAATAAAATTATGTCCATGATTCTAGGAGATATTTTATAGTAAAAATTTGATTTATATATGTAATTATTTAAAACTGTCTCTATGGAATTAATCTTAATACTAAAAATACTACTTATTATAGGAGCTATGGTTGCAGCTTATGCAGTACTTAGAAACCTTGATATTATTAGGATTATTTTAATTTACGTAAAAGATACTTTACTTCGAAAGTAACTTAACTAGTTTTTTAACCAAACCATTTTTTAAAGAAGATTTTGAAGCCATCATGCAGGCTTCTGACTTTAAAATTTCACCATCTTTAAGAATTCGAAGATTATTTGCTCTTAGAGTTTCACCAGACGAAGTAATATCAGTTATAATTTCAGATGACTCTGTAAAAGGATACGCTTCAGTTGCACCTAAACTACTAACTAATTTAAATTGAGTAACTCCTTTTGAAAACAAAAACTCCCTTGTTAAATTGGGATATTTTGTTGCCACTCTTAATCTTTTTTTCTTTTTATCTTTAAATTCAAAAGCAATTTCTTCTAAATCAGCAACTGTTTGAACATCAATCCAAGGATCTGGGATAGCCACAACCAATGTTGCTTTACCAAAGTCATAATTCTTAACAACACTTATCTTTTTTTGAATATTTACTTCACTTTCTTTTAATAAATCAAATCCAGAAAAGCCAAGATCTAAAGAGCCATCTCCAAGTCTTTCAACTATCTCTCTTGCATGAAGATATAATACTTTAACATTTTTCAAATTTTTAATAGATCCTAATAAATCTCTTTCACCTCTTTCTGAGATTAAATTTAGTTTATTTTTTTTAAATATCTTTAAGATATCAGCTCTCAATCTGCCTTTACTTGGAATTCCGATATTAATAATATTTTTTATCATTAGTAATTTAAATTTAAAGCAGCTCCTACTGCTGGAACTTGTTTTTTTGATCCAAGGTCTGAAATTAGTTTGTCGTAACGTCCACCGTTAATGATGTTAATATTTTTAGATTTAGATTTAATATCAATTTTAAAGACCATACCTGTATAATATTCTAATTGACGCCCAAAAGACGCTGAGAACTCTACATTTAATTTTTGAATTTTATTTAATGAAGTTGGGAAATATTTTTGATCCACAACTAAATTAATTTTATTTTTTTTAAAAAAAATATTAAGGTTTTTAGCAGCTTGTCCTATTGGACAGTTAATTTTTAAAAACTCTTTAATAATTTTTGAAACGTTTTTACCTCTACTAGCTCTTCTTGGATCTTTAATCTTGTTATCAAATCTCTTTAAAATCTCTTCAATTGATCGTCCAGCAACTACTGTTTGCTGTTTATCTTTTAGCATTTTTTGATATCTCTTTTTATCAACCTCAACAATTGTTGGGTCCACATCAGAGTTTGTCTCTAACCTTTTTAATAAATCATTGAAGTATACTTCTCTCCAAAAGTGTCTTGAAAGCCTTAACTTCCATCTTTTTGGGATATCTAATTTTGAAATTAATAAATTGAAAATCTCAACATTACCAATTTTTAAAGTCCCTGATGAATATTGTAAATTAGATAAAGATTTTAGGGCTGTATTAATAATTTCTTTATCATCTTTTTTTTCATCTTTAGAACCAATGATCTCAAAGCCAACTTGATCTCTAATAATAGAATCTTTTTTATTATTTGATTTTCTATAAGCCTGACCGCTATAAAATATTTTCTCTTTTCCTTTAAGATTGTTTTCTAAGTATCTTAAACATGATGCTATTGTAAGATCTGGTCTTAGACAAAGCTCACTACCATTTTGATCAGTAAATGAAAAAATAAACTTTCTAAAATTTTCCCCAGATCGTTGAACGATATGATTGGCCTCAATTACTGAAGGTAAATCAATATATTTAAATCCTTTAGATTTAACCGATCTAAGAATTTTTTCAGATAAATTTTTTGATTTCATTAATTAAATTTTCTTTTGGGAACGTTAACTGATTGTTTTCACCTTTAACTCCTAAAAGGTTTTTTAAAGTAATCGTATTATCTTTAAATTCATTTTCACCACAAATAACAGCTATCGGGCATTGTTTTTTATTAGCATATGTTAATTGTTTGCCTAGATTTTTTTTACTATCTAAAAATATTTCAGAGTTAATATTATTGTCTCTTAAAACTTTTAAAATTTCATAATAATTTTTTAAATACTTTTCATCCATTACACAAATAATGACTGGTTTTTTCTCATCAACTTCAATTTGATCAAGTTGCATCATAGCGAATAATAATCGGTCAACACCAATACTCATTCCAGTTCCAGGAATATCAACTCCCTTAAATCTTGAAATTAATTTGTTATATTGTCCACCTGAACAAATACTTCCTATATCAACTTCTTTGCCTTTGTTATTTGTTGTCTTAAAATTTAAATTTGTTTCAACACAAAATCCGTCATAATAAGCAAGACCTCTAACAATTGTAAAGTTTGTCTTTATTTGATCTAAATAATCTCCATAACTTACTATTTCTAATAATTCTTCTAGTTCTTTAATTCCTTCTTGGGATAAAGGGTTTTTTAAATTTTCTTTTAATTCTTTTAAATCTTTTACTTTCAGGAAGTTAATTATTTGTGAAGCTTGATCATCTGTTAAGTTAGCACCCTTTGTAACAGCTCCACTTGCATCTACTCTTTCTTCTTTTAATAAATCTTCAACTCCTCTTAAACCAAAGCCAGGCTTATCTAATTTATCTATTGCTCTCATAACCTTTATCTTCTTATCATCGGATATTTTAAGGTCTTCAATTAAACCTTGAACAATTTTTCTATTACTAATGTTAATAACGAACTGATCTTTTTTTAAACCACAGGCAAGAAGTGTACTTGCAATTAAATTACAAAGTTCGGCATTGGCTTGAGCTGGATTAACGTTACCAACGATATCTGCATCACATTGTAAAAAGCTTCTATAGCGAGCATTGCCTGCTTTTTCGTTTCTCCATACATCACCCATTTGATATCTTTTATAAGGTAAGGGTAATTCCTGATTATTTTGAGCAACAAATCTAGCTAATGGACTTGATAAATCATATCTAAGTGTAATATTTTTCTCCCCATCTTTGAATGAGAATACGTCAGACATAGGATTACTATCATCATCTGCAAGAAATGATCCTATGTTCTCTGAAATTTCAAATGAAGGCGTTTCAAGAGCGCCAAAACCAAATTTTACAAAATTAGCTTCAATAATATTAATTAACTTTTTCTTGAGAATTAATTTTTTGCCCCATCGATCTTCAAATCCTGAGGGTAACCCAGGAATTAGTTTATTTTCTTTATTCATCTTTTTGGTACCCGGGCTGAGAATCGAACTCAAACTTAAAGTTCCACAAACTTTCGTGCTAACCGTTACACCACCCAGGCATTCCTTGTGTTTATATTATTTTTGTGTGGATTTAAAATTATATTATAAATAAATAGCCTAAAGGCTATGGAAACAAAGTCTGTGAGTACTTCTTGAAGTCTCTCTGTATGTAATATTTATAATCATGATCAGTCTTTTAGACAATTAAGAATAATTTTCAACACCTAAATATAAAAGGACGTTAACCTTATTTTTAAGGATTAAACGCCCTTTTAGATTTTTGAAGTTTAAGAACTAGTCTATTTTTTTTAAATTTACAGCTGAAGGGCCTTTCGGGCCATCCTCCATCTCAAATTCTAGTTTATCACCTTCGTTTAAAAAACGCATACCTGCAGTTTTTACTGCTGATGCGTGAACGAATGCATCTTTTTCTTTATCTTCTCTTTCAATAAAGCCAAAACCTTTTTTACCGTTAAACCACTTTACTGTTCCTTTTAGTGTGCTCATTTTTACTTATCCTTTTATTATTTATATAAAAAATTATTTTATTTTTTTTATTTTTTCAATAATTTTTTGGATTTTTAAAGGGAGGTGGTGGTGGCCCCAACTGGACTCGAACCAGTGACACACGGATTTTCAATCCGATGCTCTACCAACTGAGCTACAGGGCCCCTTATTAACCTCTAAAAGTGATACGACCTTTGGTCAAATCGTAAGGTGTCATTTCAACTTGAACCTTATCACCTTGAAGTACTCTAATTCTGTTCTTACGCAATTTGCCTGCAGCATGAGCTGTAACAATATGGCCGTTTTCTAATTTTACTCTAAACATTGCATTTGGTAATAAATCCTCAACAATTCCTGAGAACGACAGCATTTCTTGTTTTGACAAATTTATTTTCTCCTAATTCTTTTTTCTACCGACTTAGCGTGTCCCACTAAACCCTCGTAGTTTGCAAGTGTTATAACTGATGGACCAAGGGTTTCAATCCCTTTTTTTGATAGGTTTATATATGAAATTCTTTTATAAAATTCATTAACACTAACTCCACTTGAATATCTTGCTGAGGAATTGGTTGGCAATACATGGTTAGAGCCAACATTATAATCTGTCATTGCCATTACAGCATATTTTCCTAAACAGATAGATCCTGCATTTTTAATCTTACTCACTACCTTTTTATAGTTCTTAGTATTAAGCTCTAAGTGCTCAGGAGCAATTTTATTTACTGTGTTAATAATTTTTTGGTCAGACGGCATATGAATTAAAATTCCATTATTAAGTAGACTATTTTTTGCAATCACTGCTCTAGGCAATTCTTTTAATTGATTGATAATTTCATAATTAACTTTTTTAATAATTGATTTGTCTTTTGAAATTAAAATACATTGAGCAAGGTTATCGTGTTCTGCTTGACCTATTAGATCGCTCGCTATCCATTCAGGATTTGAAAACTTATCACAAACAATTGTCACTTCAGAAGGACCTGCAATCATTCCTTCAATTCCAACATCTCCAAATACTTCTTTTTTTGCTGCAGCTACATAAGAATTTCCAGGGCCAACAATTTTGTCAACTTTTTTGATTTTCTTAGTACCATATGCAACAGCTGCAATAGCAGATGGTCCTCCAATTGAATAAATCTCTTTAATCTTACATTTTTTAGCAGCATATAATACCGCAGGATTTTGTTTACCTTTTTGACCTGGATTAACCATAACTAGTCTTTTCACTCCAGCAACAATTGCAGGTACTGCATTCATTAAAACACTGGAAGGATATGAAGCTGTTGAACCAGGTACATAAATTGCAACTGATTCAATAGGTACGTATTTATACTCTAATTTATTTTTTAGTTTGTCTGTATAAGAAATGTTTTTAAATTTTTGTAATGAATGGAATTTATAAATTCTATCATAAGCAAGATCGATTGCCTTTTTAACTTTTGGATCTAAAGACTGAATAGCTCTATTAATTTGTTTTATGCTTGGGGCAATAATACTATTTTTATTAAATCTCTTTTCATACTTTAAAATAGCTTTATCTCCATTTTTCTTAACATCTTTAATAATTTTAATAACTGAAACTGAATTAAGTTGGACTTTATTTTTTCGTTTAGACAGTAATGCGTCTAAAGTTTTGTCAAAGTTTTTATTTTTACTATCTAATATCTTAATCATTAATCAGCTTTGTTTTGGTCATCTAAAGTTACTTCAATTATTTCTGTCGATAATGTAATATATGCATTGTTTGTAAACATTAAGTTTATCTCATAATTGTCATTATTTTTTAAATAATCCATCCCAATTAACTCTAATTTTTCCTCAGGGTCGTTTTGTTTAATATTTTTAGATTTAACTCTATCTACAAATTCAAATTTGCAAATACTAGTAATTTTTTTATCTTGTTCTTCCGTTTCTACTTTAGATCTTTTTAATGATAATAGAAAAACTTTGTTTTTCTGAAGATACTTAATTTCATTAACTTTAACTTCAGCTCCAGAGCAACATGCTGAGATTACTTGTAATCCCTCATTATCTGTAGCTATAATTTTTGATAAATATTTTTTATCCATTAATTAATTCTCTTAATTTTAGCCCCTACTTTTTTTAATTTCTTCTCTATATCTTCATAGCCCCTATCAAGGTGATATATTCTATTAATTACTGATTTTCCTTTAGCTGCAAGAGCTGCAAGAATTAAAGATACAGAGGCTCTTAAATCTGTGGCCATTAATTCTGCTGCTTCAAATTTGATATTTCCTTCTATGCTTGCTTGATTTCCATTAATAGAAATTTTAGCTCCCATTCTATTAAGCTCTGCAACGTGCATAAACCTATTTTCAAATATTTCTTCTTTAATATGAGATCTTTTATTAGCCTTACATAATAATACCATCATTTGTGCCTGCAAATCTGTTGGAAACCCTGGATAAGGAGATGTTTTAATATTTATATTTTTAATCTTTTTACTTCCTTGAATAAGGATTTCATTTTTTTTTAAAGTAATTTTTGATCCTACTTTTTTTAAGATATTAATTTCTGTACTTATTATCTTAGGATCAATTCCAGTAATTTTCAAATTTCCTTCAGTTAATGCTGCAGCTATTAAATAAGTTCCAGCCTCTATTCTATCCGGCATTACTGAGTAATCTAATTCTTTAAGATTGTTCACTCCTTCAATTCTAACCGTTCTCTTTGCAGTCCACTTAATATTACACCCCATATTAATTAAAAAATTAACTAAATCTTTAATCTCAGGTTCAATCGCACAATTTGATAAAGTTGTTTTTCCTTTAGCTAAACATGCGGCTATAATTAAATTTTCTGTAGCACCAACTGAAACTTTAGGAAATTTTATATTTGCTCCTATTAATCCTTTGGGTGCATTAGCATGCACATAACCTTGGATAATTTTATATTTAACTCCAAGTTTTGATAGAGCTTGTAAATGAATATCAACAGGTCTTGTCCCTATGGCACAGCCGCCAGGTAATGAAACTTTTGCTTTACCAAATTTAGCAAGTAATGGTCCTAAAACTAATATTCCTGCTCTCATAGTTTTAACCAAACTATAAGCTGCAAAAGTTTTTGTTTGCTTGGTATTTTTGATAATCAATTCTTTTTTATTATCTTCAATAATTGAACCTAATGACTTTAATAAAAGTATCATTGTTTCAATATCTTTTACCCTTGGGAGGTTTGCTAAAGATATCTTTTTATTTGATAATAATGTTGCAGCTAAAATAGGAAGGGATGCATTTTTAGAACCTGAAATTCTAATTTGTCCCTTGAGCTTTGCTGCCCCAAAGACTTCCAATTTTTTCATGATTATACTTTTGGTAAAGTTACTCCAGTTTGACCCATATATTTTCCTTTACGGTCAGCGTATGAAGTTTCAGGAGACTGATCTCCTTTTAGAAATAAAAATTGTGCAACACCTTCATTTGCATAAATTTTTGCAGGTAGCGGTGTGGTATTAGAAAACTCAAGAGTAACTGTTCCAAAAAACTCAGATTCAATTGGAGTTACATTAACTATGATTCCTGTTCTTGCATATGTGCTCTTACCAACAACAATACACATAATATCTCTTGGTATTTTAAAGACTTCAATAGTAGTTCCAAGAGCGAAAGAATTAGGAGGAATGATAATATAATCAGAGCTTTTTTTGGTTACAAAATTATCTGAACTAAACTCCTTAGGGTCAACGATAGAAGAATTAACATTATGAAATATCTTAAATTCATCTCCTACTCTTGCATCATAGCCAAATGAACTAAGTCCATAAGAAATTTTACCATCCCTGACTTGCTTATCTATAAAAGGAGAAATCATTGACTGCTCAACTGCTAACTTCCTTATAGATTTATCAGAAAGTACTGACATTATTTACTTTTCTTCTTATTTTTTTTTTGAAAAATTTTTCTTTTTTTTAAATTTTTTCTAAGAGCCAGACTTAACTTCTCATTTTTTTCTTTATCATTCATTATTTGTCTGGATTAGTTAAAAAATCTAAAGTGATAGGCTTTGATGCATCTAAAGTTTTCTCTGGTTCTTCTTGAACTTTTGGTCCCTCTTTAGCTTCACGTTTTGCTTTTTTTTCAGCAAGCTTTTTTTCTCTCTTTGCCTGCTTCTCCATAAGCTTATTGCCTTTAGTAGATTTATAATCGTAATGAATGCCCATAAAATTTCCTCCGTAGGTATAAATCATTATATGAAAAAAATTAAGGCAATTTTTTGAAAAAATGATTTATTATAGAAATACTTCAATAAAATAACAAATTAGCCCCTATAGTTAAATGGCATAACATGTCCATGGTAAGGATAAATTTCAAGTTCGATTCTTGGTGGGGGCACCAGA
>JADHRH010000032.1 GCA_016777545.1 Candidatus Pelagibacter sp. | reverse complement strand
GAACTTTTCTTGCTCTATTTAAAAGTACATTTATATCAACTCGCTTCGATGAAACTTCCTCATTTTGAATAGGGGTCGTAAAATAAGGAAGTTCACTTTCCCCAGAGCTAATTTTTTTTTCAGAACTCATAACTATAATAAATCATAGTTGGTACATCTTAACAATTTTGCATTTGTTCATTTTGGGTTGACTCTAGTCTCAATTATGTTCATTTTGGGTTAAAATATAATTTATGTCTAAATTTTTAACTGAACTATCAAAACAAATTCATACTGAGGTCATACGAGAAGTAATAGAAAAAAACTATGCTTCGATTATGCCTGTTTGGACACCATTACAATTAACATGGGTTAATAGTCTTTATAGGACTTTTCATGATTATGAAAAATATATGATCGTCATGTATTTATTGAAGACCACATTTGAAACTTACGCCAAAAATCTTACGACGTTAAATTATGATGAGTATTTTAATCAATTTGAGTTTGAAATAGAAAAAATTAATGTAATGGAAATATCTAAATCCCTAAATATAGCAAAAGAAACAACTAGAAGAAAAATTAATGAATTAGAAAAAATAGGTGTAATAAAAAAAATAAATAAAAAGATTATAATTGACAGAAATACTTGGCCAAATATTAAACCTGATGATACGATAGAAAGAATAACAAGATTTTTATCCACTCTTTCAAAAATATGTGTTGCTGAAAAGAAAATATCTGAACCGTTCAGCAATGAAATTTTAAAAAAAATATGTAAGGAATATTTTTCATTTGTTTGGATACTTTATTATGAAATGCAATTCCCTATGTTATTAGGTTTTAAAAAAGTTTTTGGTGACTTGGAAAGTTTTCATGTTAATGGCGTTTGTATAATCAATCAAGCTTTACACTCAAAAAAACATGATAATAGTGAAATGAGTAAAGAATTTTACTTAGAAAAGTATATGTGGGGTGACCAAAGAGGTGAAACAGGTGTTAACGCAATGTCTATTTCAGATATAACAGGGATACCAAGAGCTACAGTTATTAGAAAATTAAATAAACTACTAAAAGAAAAATTTTTAAAAGTTGATAACAAAAAACATTATAGTTCAACTGGTCATCATGCACAAAAATTATTAGAGGTACAAAAAATAACCTTTGATAATTTATCTAAATTTACTGCACGTGTTTATAATTTATGCTTAATGAAAAATGATTAAATTTTAGCTGCTCTTTTTTATAATATAGACAAAAAACAAAGAAGTTGCCATCATCACTAATGCATAAGCTGCTGTAGGTACGATATAAACCATCTCATCAAATAATTGGGTTGAAACAAATACAGCCAATGTTCCATTTTGTAAACCACACTCTAGAGATATACATCTTTGTTGCGCAACACCTGATGTAAAAAATTTTGCAACACAAAAACCTACAATCATCATTACAATATTAAGTATTAATGCAATCAAACCAGCCTGCTTTATAAAGCTTGCAATATTATCCCATTCTTCAATATAGATCGCGATAAATACCAAGACAAATAAAGCTATTGAAATTCTCTGAATTAATAAAACATTATTTAAAATTAAATTCTCAGCAAAATGACGAATAATCATTCCTATTAAAACTGGGACAGTAACAACAAAAAACATTTTTAAGGAAATACCAACCATAGAAAATTCTTTTGTAATATAATTGATATTTAATAAATCAATTGAAAGAAAAATAATAAAAGGAACAGATATAATACTAACTAAGCTAATAATTGCTGTTAGCGTTATTGATAAAGCGACGTCTCCATCTGCAAATTTAGTGAGTACATTTGATGTTACACCCCCAGGAGCAGCTGCAATTATCATTACTCCCAATGCAAGCTCAAGCGGAGTGTTTAATAATTTAATAAGAGCGAATGCAATAATTGGAAGAACAAGCATCTGACAAATTAAACCAACTAAAAAATCTTTTGGAAACTTAACTACTCTTGTAAAATCCTTAATTGTTAGACTCATTCCAAGTCCCAACATTATTATAGCTAAACCTAACGGAGCAATTTTTGTGACAATTTCCATCTTTAAAACTTATTAGTTCAAAATGGGTTTAGCAAGTAAATGATTATAAATTTAAAATTTATTAAGATAAATCAATAGCATTCTTCTTTAAAGCTTCCATAGAAACAAGCTTTAAAGTTTTTTCATGTGTTCTTTTTAAATATACAGGACAACTTTTTCCAGCATCAACAGCTCTTGCATACCAACTGGCACAAACACACCAACCATCTCCATCTTTAAGTCCTGGAAAACCAAATTCAGGATGTGGTGTTATTAAATCATTACCAGCTTCTTTGCACCATTCTAAAAATTCAGTTGTAACTTTTGCACAAACAGTATGAACACCATGATCATTTTCATCAGTATTGCAGCAACCATCTCTATACCATCCTGTTAATGGGCTGTTAGAACATTCCTCTAGATCTTCACCTAGAACATTTTTTTGTTTGTCAGCCATTTAAATTTTTGTAGGGTTAGGTTGACCTTTATAGACAATCTCAGGGTCAAAAGATTTTTCTTTTTCTTCAAACTTCATCTCAATTTCTCTACCATTGTCGATCGGACCTAGTGGAATTGATCTATAAAAACATGATCTATAACCAACATGACAACTAGCACCATCACCAATATCAACTGTAATCCAAACTGAGTCTTGATCATCATCAATTCTGATTTCTGTTATTTTTTGGGTATACCCACTAGTTTTGCCTTTGTGCCAAATTTGCTGTCTTGATCTACTAAAATAATGAGCTTCTTTTGTTTCTATAGTCTTCTTTAAAGCTTCAACATTCATATATCCATGCATTAAGATATCTCTAGTTTTTGAACACATTGTAATAACTGGTATTAATCCATCATTATCGAACTTGGGAGATAGATATTTGCCTTCTTCAATTTCCAGGATATTTTCTCTTTTTTTAAACATAATTAGGTTATTATGTAGCATATTGCTCAATATATTAAATATTTTAAAAACAATGATTTACTGTATAAACTTGCGTTGTGAAATTAGTTGAAGACATAAATAATAAAGTTTTAGATACCAAGAAAGTTTCTGATAAGGAAGCTGAAGAAGCTTTTAAAACTATTTTAACTTGGATGGGTGAAGATCCTTCTAGAGAAGGTTTACTTGAAACACCCAAAAGAGTTGTTAAAGCATTTAAAGAATATTTTGGTGGATATGCCGAGGATGCAAATAAGATATTAGAAAAAACCTTTGGTGATGTTGAGGGTTATGACGACATGGTTGTTGAAAAAAATATTTCAGTAACTAGTCACTGTGAACATCATATGGCACCAATAGTTGGAACAGCACATGTTGCCTATATTCCAAATGAAAGAGTTGTAGGATTAAGTAAACTTGCAAGAGTTGTAGAAGTCTTTTCAAAAAGATTGCAAACTCAAGAGAGACTTACAATGCAAGTTGCACAAGCTTTAATGACTTCATTAGATGCAAAAGGAGTTGCAGTAACAATTGACGCTGCACATCAATGTATGACAATGAGGGGTATTAAAAAAGAAAATGCAACAACTGTTACAAATTATTTTTTAGGGGAATTTAAAAAAGATTTAAGTATTCAAAATAGATATCTAAGATTTATTAGTAAGTAACTTTCCCAAAGGAGGAAAAGTATGTCAGACAATTTCAAAGCATTAATTCTCAATCAAGAAGGTGAAAATTTTACTAGAGAAGTAAAGTCAATTGAGAAATCATTTTTAAAACACGGAGATGTACTTGTTCAAGTTGATTACTCAGATTTAAATTATAAAGATGCGCTTATTTTAAATAATGGTGCAAAATTAGTAAAAGAGTTTCCGCATATTCCCGGTATTGATTTTGCAGGTACTGTTATAGAAAGTGATAACTCAAAGTTTGTAAAAGGAGATGAGGTAATTCTAACAGGTTGGAGAGTAGGAGAAATTTATTTTGGTGGCTATTCTCAGCTTGCAAAAGTTAACGGTGATTATTTGGTTAAAAAACCAAAAGATGTAACATCTAAACAAGCAATGATTTTAGGCACAGCAGGTCTTACAGCTTTACTATGTTCTTTTGCAATCAAAGCTAGAGAAGAACTTTTATTAGGAGAAAAAGTAAAAGATGTTCTAGTAACTGGTGCATCTGGAGGCGTTGGAAGTATTGCGGTAATGATTTTAAATAAATTTGGTTATGATGTTACAGCTGTTACCGGAAAATCTGAAAATGAAGAATACTTAAGAACGTTAGGTGCAAAAAATATAATAAACAAAGCAGATCTAGATAAGGATCCAAGGCCATTAGATAAAGGGTTATGGGACGGTGTTGTTGATACCGTTGGTGGTAAAATACTTGCTAATGCATTAGCACAAACTAGAGATAATGGAATTGTTGCAGCTTGTGGAAATGCGTCTGATTATAAATTAAATACTACAGTTATGCCTTTTATTATAAGAGGTGTTAAACTTTGGGGAATAAACTCTGTTACAGCATCAATAAAGAGAAGAGAATTTGTTTGGAACGAAGTTAAAAATATTATTGATTTTGAACAATTAGAAAAATCAATAAAGACAATAAGTTTGGTGGATTTAATAGACATATATCCAAAAATGTTAAAAGGTGAAACATCTGGAAGATATATTGTTGATGTAAATAAATAATGGACTGGGATAAATTAAAAATTTTTCATGCAGTTGCAGAAGCTGGAAGCTTTACTAACGCAACAATAAACTTAAACCTTAGTCAGTCTGCAATAAGTAGACAAATTCAATCTTTAGAACAGGATCTAAAAGTACAGCTCTTTGAAAGACACGCAAGAGGTCTTACATTAACTGAAAATGGTGAATATGTGTTTAAAACAGCTCATGATGTAATTAGTAAACTAAAAGAAGTTGAATCTACGTTAGGTGATCAAAAAAATAAACCAACTGGTAAACTAACAATTACAACTGTTAGAAGCTTCGGGACTCACTGGCTAACTCCAAGAATTCAAGAATTTATGACTTTAAATCCAGAAATTGAAATTGAATTAATCTTTGATGATAAGGAACTTGATCTAAGTACTAGACAAGCTGATATTGGAATTTTTATGAGAAGACCTAAGCAGCTTAATTATATTCAAAAAAAATTAGTTGATATTAAGTATTATATTTATGGTTCTTATAAGTATTTAGAAAAACATGGGATGCCCAAAACAATTAATGATTTAAACAAACATAGATTTATTTCGTTTGGAAAGGGTGCTCCATCACCAGTATATAATCCTGATTGGGCATTAAAACTTGGTATTGGAGGTGGAAAAAAAAGGAAATCTATAATGAAAGTAAATAGTGTTATGGGTCTATTACTTGCTGTTGAAACTGGAGTTGGACTAGCAGCTTTGCCAGAATACTTAGTTTCAAATTCGTCAAATTTAATTAAAGTTCTTCCCAATTCAGAAGGTCCAATTACCGAAGCACATTTTGTTTATCCGCAATCACTTAAAAATACAGCAAGAATTACAGCATTTAGAAATTTTCTGTTCAGTAAAATTGGTGATTGGAAGTCTTAATTAACTAGACTTATCGTTTACATATACTGAGACGCCTCTAGAATTAATATCTACATCAAATTTTTTATGTAACGGTGGAAAGGCTCTTTGTGAACAATCCAATCTATCACAAGTTCTGCAAGATACACCGATAGGAATTTCAGTAGTTTTATCACTAACATTAATATTTTCAGTGTACACAAAGTCTTTTGCATACTTTGCATCACAGCCAAGACCAATTGATAATATACTTTTTGATCGACCAAATCTTCCAACACCTTTTTCTACAGTTCTTGCGATACAAACATATTTTTCACCATTAGTCATTTTACTAACAGCTGCTTGAATTACACCAGGTCGAGTAAATGCAGAATAAACATTCCATCTAGGACATGCACCACCATATCTTGGTATATCAATTCCTGATAATGAAAATCTTTTTGAGATATTTCCTGCCATGTCAACTCTAAGCATGTGAAAAGGAATTCCAGGTAATTTTGGATCTTGTAAGCATGTTACACGGTGAGCAACTTGTTCAAAAGAAGTTGCAAATGTATTCTGTAATAGCTCTAAATCATATTTCAATTTTTTACATTCAGTATGAAAAGGTTTGTAAGGCATTAAAATTGCTGCACCACAATAATTTAATAAAGCAACCTTAGTCAATTTTTTTGATTCTTCTGAAGGAAAAGAAAATTTAGATAGATAATTATCAATATCTTTCATTGCACCTTCTTGTGCAATCTGAGCTGCTGCATGAAGTTTTTTTGTCTCCAAAGAACTATAATCACTTAATAAGAGTTCTTTTTTATTTTTATTATAAATTTTAGAAAAAGGCTTTCCCTCTTCTGGTAAAATATCTTTAACTGTAATTGAATATTCTTTATTTAAATATTCACATAAGGAAATATATCGAGTCCTATTATTTTTTTGAATTTTATCAAAAACTTTATTTGCAAACTCTTCTAATTTTGGAAAATAGTTTTTATGTTCTTGAAGGAAATCAGATATTACTTCTCCTGGAAAAGAGTTTTTTCTATTATCAACTATCTTACCTGATATTTTTTCTATTTTATTAATTAGCTCATGATCTTTCTTTTTAAGAATATCTCCTAATCTCACAAGAGCTCTACCAATCTTAGGATTTGTTCCAACAAGGTCTTTAACTTCAGGACCAAGAATATCTAGGTCTTCAAACAATTTATCATCTAAAATTTCTGAAATAGTATTTTCTAAGTTAACATCTGATTTTGATGTTAAGTCTGAGAGCTGAATATTTAATTTTTCACAAACCTTAAGTAGCAAATCTCCATCTATTTTTCTTTTTCCGCTTTCAATTAAATTTAAATAACTTGGAGAAATACCCAGATCTTCCGAAAGTTTATTAGCTTGTAGCCCTAACTGTCGTCTAAAAGCCTTTATTTTAGGACCAATTTTTAAATCAATTTGACTCATAATTTCTATTTGTAAATTTTGTAAATTTTAATTTACAACAAATTTCTTTGTTTTACAAGGTTTTTATCGATTTAATTAGATTTTGTAAATTTTGTAAATTATAAAGTTTACATGAACAATAAAAACACAAATAAAAAACAAGAAAATCAAAGAGAAATTAACGAAAACAACAATCAGAATCAGTTTAGTCAATCAGGTGTTTACCTAAGAGACGATCATTGTGATTGGGGTTCTAGTGGGATGAATGAATTCACTCAAGAATTTAGTGAAAAAAAATAAATCCTATTACTGTTAATTTAGACACAATTTAATTTTCTTAATACATAATTTAGAAAGACTTACCTATGAGCTCAGAAGCTAAAGTTTCATACGATTTAAAAAGATTTTTAGGAATAAAAAGAGACTATACCCCAGAAGAAGTTGAGAGATTAAGAGGTTCAATTAAAATTGAATATTCTATGTGCAAACACCAATCTAAAAAATTATGGGATTTATTAAATTCAGAAAATTATATTAATACATTGGGTTCACTCTCTGGAAATCATGCTGTCCAACACGCTAAAGCTGGATTAAAAGCAATTTATTTAAGTGGATGGCAAGTAGCAGCTGATGCAAATACTGCTGGTGAAATGTATCCTGATCAGTCTTTATACCCATATGATAGTGCACCAAAATTAGTTGAGTCGATGAACAATGCTCTAATAAGAGCAGATCAAATTCAGCATATGGAATTACAAGATGGTGATATGAAATCAAAAGATAGAACAGATTATATGCTACCAATTATTGCAGATGGTGAAGCAGGATTTGGTGGTCCATTAAATGTTTTTGAGTTAACAAAAAAATTCATTAAAGCAGGTGCAGCTGGTGTTCACTTTGAAGATCAATTAGCTAGTGAAAAAAAATGTGGCCATATGGGTGGAAAAGTTTTAGTTCCAACTGGTACTATGATTAAAAATTTAAAAGCTGCAAGACTAGCTGCAGATATTGCAGATGTACCATTAATAATTTTAGCAAGAACAGATGCAAATGCTGCAAAATTAATCACTAATGATTTTGATGAAAATGATAAACCATTTTTAACTGGTGAAAGGTCACCAGAAGGCTTTTATTATGTTAAACATGGAATTGATCAAGCAATCTCAAGGGGTTTAGCTTACGCTCCTTATTCAGATTTAATCTGGTGTGAAACTGCAACACCAAACTTAGAAGAAGCAAAAAAGTTTGCAGATGCGATTCATGAAAAGTTTCCTGGTAAATTATTAGCTTACAACTGTTCCCCTTCGTTCAATTGGAAAAAACATTTATCAGATGCTGAGATTGCAACATTTCAGCAAAAAATTAGTGAGATGGGATATAAATTCCAGTTTATAACTCTTGCAGGATTTCATACTCAAAATATTGCAATTTTTGAACTTGCTGAAAAATATAAAACAGAAGGAATGACTGCTTATTCTAAAATCCAAGAGCTTGAATTTGCTAGAGAAAAAGATGGTTACACAAGTGTTAAACATCAAAGAGAAGTTGGAACATCTTATTTTGATGCAGTTTCAAACACTATAAGTAGTGGAAAAAGCTCTACAACAGCTATGGCAGGATCAACAGAATCTGAGCAATTTTAATTAGTCTTTAATAAGCTTTCTAAATATGATTATATATTTAGATGCTCATAAGTATTTTACTTTTAGTTATTCTTTATATTTCTCACAGATATATTGTTGCTTGGATAATATTCTACAATAGTACAGATGAACGTTTTGGTAGTTCTGTATGGCGTTGGTCATATGATTATCAGGTTATTGGAGAAAGAGATGTTTCTGATCTAGACGATAAGCCATTTGTTAGAAAAAGAAGAATTAGAAATCGAATTGTATCAATTATGTATTTTAATTT
>JADHRH010000031.1 GCA_016777545.1 Candidatus Pelagibacter sp. | reverse complement strand
AGAGCCTCATCTAATAAACCATCTCTTGTAATTGTTACTGAAAGTCCAACATCGAATGAGAGAAAGAAAAAGATCTTTGATTTTATTGATGATCTTTTACAAAAAACTGGCAAAGTTGGTGAATATGATCAAAAAATATAAATATTTACTAATTCTTATTCTTCTATTTACCTCTAAAAGTCACGCTCTAAGCCCTCAATATGAGAAGGAATTATATATTGGTTGTTACACTAACTCTAAGCAATATTTGGGTAACGAAAATGCTAAAATATACTGTCAGTGCACAATTGATAAATTAAGCACAAAATTCAATGACGAACAAATCGATGAAGTCTTTAGTAAAACACCTGAAGAGATCATGGAGCTAACTGCATTTGCAACAGAGGAATGTGAAAATAACAAATGATGACCCCAAAAGATTATATATCGCTATATTTACTAGTTATTGTCTTAACAGTAGTCTCCGTTAACTTCATGTACCGTCTCTATTTCTAGTAATATTCGTATTTTTTCTTCTTATATTTATTCTGATATTCATCTGAATGAATACTTCTCCATCTTCCTTGAGTATGTGCATCAGTCCAATAAATACGGCTCCTCTCCCTCAAAGTAGCTTCTTTACTACGCTCAATTCTCTCCTCTTCTAGCTTATCTTTCCTTTTCTTTTCCCTTGCCGCTTCTTCCTTAATTCGTCTTTCTTCAGCCTCTTTATTCATTTGAGCATCTAATTCCTCTTTGCTAAGTTTTGACTGAGGAGGTACAAAAGCATTAACAGGTGCTATGTGCACTGTTGGCCTCTCCTGATATTTTTTAGGAAGTTTTCTATTTATCATTTGATAATAAATTTCAGGTTTTTCTCTTAACAGTTTTTCTTTATTATCTTTTAAGTATTCCCCTCTCTCAGTCTTTAGCAATCCCATGAAGTATGGATGATTTGGGTTCGTTCTACCAAATTTCCTTTTTCTAGATGATGACTTTTTAGATTGATCACTTTTGTGTTTTTTCATTAAAAACCTCCTTTCTTATTTTGCTCATTCCTCAATTCATTAAGAAGCTTAAAGTATTTTGAAAGTAATTTATCTTCTATAGTATTAAGTTTTAAAAGAGAGCTTCCTTGGTTACAGTCTCTAGCAAAAGATAACCCTGTTTTTCGAATTATAATGTTTGATGGTAAAATAACATTATCAGTTTCATCCCCTTCTACCTTGCTTGCAACTTTATTTTTATAAGTGTCTGCTTCATATTCAAGCATTTCATGATTTAGTATACCTGCTTCAATAATTGGAATTCTTTTCATGCGTATTGCAATATCAATTAACTTAGAGACAATAATTTCTTGATGAATTCCAATGGGTTTAAGCTGATTGACTAATTCATCTTTAATATAAATTAGTTCATCTGCCTTTTCGCCAATAACCATGAATTTTTCAGTGCTCAATCCATGTTTAATAGCATTTTGACTTGATTTTAGTTTACCTACTGCACTTTTAGGTCCAGTAGATTTTCTTGCATTATTTTTATTTGCAAGCATTTGCTTAGCTGTAGCCATGTGGCCTCCTATAAATTTAAATCATAGAGATATCCCTATGAAAGTTATTATTTTTGAGATTTAGTGGCTCACCCGAAGGCAATAATTTAAGGCCGCATAGCATTTGCTATGAATTTTTTTTTACTATACTTATTTTATATATTCAACAGAACGTATGTAGAACATTAAAGAAATAAATCAAAATTTTTTATTTTTTTAATAAAAATTTCAAAATTGTATAGGACTACATGGGACAACATAGGACTTTATAAGATTAAATAAGATAACATAGGATTTTTAATAAAATTTTTTCATTTTAAAAAATTAAGATTTTTTATTAATAATTAAAAAAAATATATAAGAAATTAAACTTAAAAATAAGAAAAATGAAAAAGCAATTTTAAATCCTATTATTTCAGTATAGCCAGAATTTTTAACTAAATCGATTATAAGACCCATAACCCATTGCATTATAAAAGTTCCAAGGAAAATTAGTAAATTAAATGATGTTAGCGCTTTACCCACCAAATGACTTTGAAAAGATAAACCTACAGCTGGTTGTGTTACAGATAAGAAAATTGAACTTAAGATAAATAATGTAATATAAAACGCACCTGCCTTTGATCCTAAAATTATTATAGTTAACATAACTAAAAAACTAACTGGCAAACCAATTTTTAATATTTTTAATGCGCTAAATCCAAGATTTGTAATTCTAGGTAAAAAATAGCCCCATAAAAAAAATGAAACAAGCATTGTAATATTAATCCAAAATAATCCTGTAGCACTTTCAAGTGGAGTGTAACCAGCAACTCTAACCATCCATGGTCCTGCCCAAAGAGTCTGGATTGCCATTAACCCACCGTAATTAAATAAACCCATCGGAATAACACTGATAAAGAATTTATTTTTCCACACATCAGATAATGAACCTTGCCTCACTGGATTTTCCAAAGACTCATCCTTTTGATGATCCCATTGTGGGATAAAAGCTAACATTAAACATATGCTAATTAATATTAATCCTGCAATCCCACCAAATAACCATCTCCAGCCTAAAGATGGTAACAAAAGTTGAACAGGTAATGTAGAAGATAGAAATCCTAATGATGCTATCATTAACATCCAAGAATTTGCTCTTTGTTGTTGGTTTTCAGCAAACCAAATTCTATAACCTGTTAATGGCGCCATTAAACAAGCACTTACGCCAACTCCAATTAATATTCTAGAAATTAATAATCCTGAAAAGCTCTGAGCAAGTGCAAAAGATAATGTTCCAATAAATGCTATTAATAGAAATGATGAAACAATTTTTTTTGGCCCAAATTTATCTAACAAATATCCAAGGGGAATTTGCATAGATGCAAAACCTAAAAAATAACCTCCAGCAAGCAGTCCAAGGTCTGCAGCCATTAACTCAAATTCTAGAGTTAAAACTGGAGAAAGAGTGGCAGTAATCGCTCTTAACAAACAAGATAAAAAATATCCAAAAGCAAATACAAAAAAAACAGTAATAGCCTGTCTTTTAGGTAAAATATAATTTTCCATTAATTAAAAATTTAACGATACGTCTCGATGAACAGAGTTACATCTTGCAACAAATTTTGCTTGTTCTTTTGTTAATTTAGATTGACGTCTTAAACCAATATTATTTTTAATTTCTGAATTATATTTCATTAACTCAGGTAATAAATTTTTATTAGCATCTTTTCTCCACAAATTTTCCATATTAAATAAACTGAATGCATCTGAGCTTGCTATCAATAATTCCTCTTCATTAACATCATCACTATCTATAATTGATATTAAGTCATCTAATTTATTTGCAAACTCTTCTGTACCTGAAATTTTTCCCAATTTTTCAAAAAGATCATCAATAATTGAAATTGAACTTTTATAATCTTTATTATTTATTGAATATTTTAAATCATTAATTTGAGGTGAAAGTCCATCTAGTTTTTCATAATCTTGGATAAACATAACTATTTGATCTAAGTTATCATAGGCTTTGTCAACATTTTTTCTATACCTTTTAGTTCTTGTATTTTTTGCTTTCTGAATAATCTTAAATTCTTCATTTTTAGATTTCCAAATTTCAGGCACAGTTTTCGCCAGTTCATCAATTTCTAATTTATAATTCTCTATTTTAAGTTCTATCTTATTTTTATCTGAAGCCTCTTCCGAATTTAAGTTTCTAATTTCAGACTCTAACTTTTCAATTTGCTTATTCAATTTTCTAATCTTTTTCTCTTTTTTTCTAACTTCAAAGTGCAGATCTTTATAGTCCTCAGCAAACAAATTGTACTCTTCTTCAGTTTTTTGCAGTTTAGTTACTAAAGTGAAAGTTCCTAAAGCATTATCAAAATGCTCCTCAAAAATATCTAGCTTATCATTAGGAAGGTTTGAAGGCGTTAATTCTTGAAAACTATTAATAGCAGCCACAATCTTTTGTTCATCATTTTTGTAAATATCAAATTTATATTCTTGTAAGCAATGTTGAAGTTTTGGATTTATTGGTGGCGGAGCTACTTTAGATGTTAAATATATTCTCGCTGGCAGATAATTTACTAGGGTTGGATAAAAACCAACAATTCCAAGTCCTATTAGCTGTAGAGCTATAAAAGGCACAACACCTTTCCAGATGTTTAAGGTTGAAACTAATTTTGACGCAACACCTCTTAGATAAAATAAAGCAAAACCAAACGGTGGAGTTAAAAAAGAAGTTTGTAGATTAACTCCAATCATCACACCTAACCAGATTGCACTAACATTAGCCCCAGGTTCTGCTAATAATATTGGTGCAATTATAGGAACAACTACTACTGCAATTTCTATAAAATCAAGAAAGAAGCCTAATATAAAGATTACTACCATGACAACAATAAATTGAGTCCAAAATCCTCCAGGTAAATCTTGTAGAAAATCCCTAACTAATTCTTCACCCCCAAAAGCCCTAAAACCTGAAGTCAACATTGCTGCTCCAAGAAGAATTATAAAAACCATTGAAGTAGTTACACAGGTTTCTGTAACAACTTCTTTTAAAACATTGTTAATTTTATATGTTCTCCAAAAACTCCAAGAAATTCCAATTAAAAATATAATAGTAAAAAATGCGGTAACTAATATTGCAGTGAAATCTCTAGTTTCTATAGCTTTAATATTTAAGTTATAATTTTTTGAGAGAAAATAAATTGGTATGATTGCTACAATGGCTACTATAATTGGGTAGTAAGCATCTTTTTTACCTTTATGAAGACGATAACCTGCCATCATAGTTGCACCTATTGCTCCAATTGATCCAGCTTGATTTACTGTGGCTATTCCCATTAATATGGATCCAAGCACTGCAAAAATTAATGCAAGTGGAGGAATTATAACCATAACAACCCTAGTCCAAAATTTAGAATTAAACTTACCCTTAAATGGCACTGGTGGAGCTGCCTTAGGATTCAATCTCGCATATACTAAAACATATAAAATGTATAATCCAACTAATACTAACCCAGGCAACAACGCCCCAAGAAACATATCTCCAGCACTAGTAGAACCAACTCTAAGTTCGCCAGGCATATTAAATTCACCTGTAACTATTTTATAGTCTGTCTGTCTCATTGTATTGGCAACATCAGCAGCACTTGCTAATTGGTCTGCTATAATTATTAAAACAATTGATGGCGGTATTATTTGACCTAGCGTTCCAGAGGAGCAAACAATTCCACTAGCAAGACTTTTATCATATTTATTATTCAACATAGTTGGGAGAGAGATTAACCCCATAGCTATTACAGTTGCTCCAACTATACCTGTAGTCGCCGCCAGCAATGCTCCAACAAAGACTACCGAAATACCTAATCCACCTGGAATAGGGCCAAATAATTGTCCCATGGTAACCAAAAGGTCTTCTGCAATTTTAGATTTTTGCAACATAATTCCCATAAAAATGAATAACGGAATTGCAATTAACGTATCAGTTTCTACGTCCCAATAATTACTCCTAAAATTAGTAATACCTGCTGTAAGCCATTCCTTTGGTCCATCTACAGCAAAATATGCACTAGCATCTCCCTCAAATAAATAACCCGTTAAAGCTGCAAGACCAATTGAAGTTATTGCAGAGCCTGGAAGTGCGAACGCAACAGGGAAACCTGACGCTAGAGCCGAGATCATTATAATTACAAGTAAAGTTAAAAATAAATGTTCCATTTTTTAATCTTTTAAAAGTTTGTGGCTACTGTCCATAAAGTAGCTTGTAAATTGAATTAACATAGTGACAGCAAATACAGCTAAATACACTGCCATTAAATAAAGTAAATATAAACCGTTTGAACCTTGTTGAGTAATTTCAAAGGAAATAACTGGGCCATTAATTATACTTGCTTTACCACCCATACCTAAAAATATAATTATGAGACAAAGTGGAATACCAAATAAAAGTGATCCAATTGTATTTGTCCATGCTTTTTTTCGCTCACTAAATCCAGTGTATAAAACGTCAACTCTTACGTGTCCTTCATGTATCAAAGCATATGCACTTGCAAAAAGATATAAAGCAGCATACCAAAAACGAACTAAATCTCCTTGAAAGGCTTGTTCATACTCAAATATAAATCTAGATAATACAATTAAAAATTCACTGCCAACCACCAGAAGAGCCAACCAAACAAATCCTACCGATCTTGTGAAATATCCAATTACAAATGAAATTAGTATTAAAGGAAAATGAATAAATGTTATTCTAAAGGTTGGAATAACTAAATTAACTTTTATCGCTTCATTAAAAATTGGTTCTGCTAATTTTTCAACAACCAAAAATGAAATTAAAAAATCTGCAATTCCAACAATTAATACAGCCCAAAAAGATGATCTAACAATATAAGCAGTAATGTTAGTAAGTATTTTTGCATCAGTTTCTAATGTCTGATTAATTGATTTTAAAACATAATAAATAACTGCAATAAATGAAATAAAGTAAAAGGATAACTGAATATAAGATAAATTTAACACAGCACCATCTAAAGGTGTGCTCAATTTTTTAAATCCAAATAATCCATGATGGGTAAATAATTGTTTTAGTCCAGGCCAATCAAACCATACTGTTAAAACGTTGTTAGCTAAAAAAATAAAAGTAAAAGCTAATATTGAATAGCTAAATACTCTTAAAAAAATCGGTAAATTATTTTTATCAACCATAGAACTAAAGGTTTTTTTAGTAATTTTATTTAAAAAAGGGCCCTTAGAAGGGCCCTTTTAGAATTAATTAGAAATGAATTACAATCCTAATGCTCTGTTTCTTTGAGAAATATAAGGTGAGTCAGACAAGTTTGTCCAAGCACCAATTTCTTTACGACCTTTAATAAATGCACCATGTACTTTTTTAGCAAGAGCACTATGTTGCTGTACTTCGTCGTATACTTCAGCAGCACCTTTAGCAAATGCGTCGTAAACTTTGTCGCTAAACTTCTCAAGTTTAACACCATTTTCGTTTACTAGACGATTTAATGCGGCACCATTCTTAGCATTGTATTCAGCCATTGTAGTCGTATCTGCCCAATCACAAGCAGTTTTGATTATCAATTGGTCTGATTTTGTAAGGCTTGTAAACCAAGATTTATTAACACCACATGCTAATGTTGATCCAGGTTCATGCATACCTGGATAGTAGTAGTACTTGGCAGCTTCATGAAACTTCATAGCTTCATCATTCCAAGGACCTACCCATTCAGTTGCATCAATTGCACCTGACACAAGGTTTTCATAAATTTGTCCACCAGGTAATGAAATTGGAGAACCACCAAGCTTTCCAAGTACTTGTCCACCTAATCCCGGCATACGCATTTTTAAACCTTTTAAGTCATTAGCTGATCTAATTTTCTTATTAAACCAACCACCCATTTGTACACCTGTGTTACCAGCCGCAAAACTTTGAGTACCAAAATCATCAGTTAACTCATCCCAAAGTTCTTGTCCACCAGCAAACTTAAGCCAAGCATTCATTTCAGCATATGTGAAACCGAATGGTACAGCTGTAAAGTATCCAAATGCAGGGTGTTTTTTAACCCAGTAGTAGTCAGCACCATGATACATTTGTGAGTTACCAGAAGCAACTTCATCAAATGAGTCAAATGCTTTAACTCTTTCGTTAGCAGCATAATAAGTAACTTGTATTCTTCCATCACTCATATCGCTAAGTCTTTGTACAAGCCTTTGCGCACCAGTTCCTAGACCAGGAAAATCTCTTGGCCAAGTCGCCACCATAGAAGCTTCAATTCTTTCTTTGGCAACAGCTGGAGCAGATAAAGATGTTGCAGCTACAGCAGCAACACCAGTTGCAGCAGCAGTCTTAAAGAACTTACGTCTTGAAGGTGCTTTACCCTTCAATGATTTTTTTTCTTTAATCATGTTTCTCTCCTCTATTTTTAGTATTAGTTAATTAACTTTTATAAGTTAATTATAATTGAACTTCGAAGTCCATAGTCAAAATGTTTGCGTTAACTTAAAATACAATCTGAAGTAGAACTTATTGATTTAAATCAATTTATAATCCTCATAAACACTTAAATTAAAACAAAGATAATTGAAGCTAAAAATAGCTTACTTTTTAAATACATCATAATTAAAAACTATTATCACCTTCATCTTTAAAAACATCTAATACAAACTGTATATAGTCATCTTTAGCTTTATCTATATCCTTTAGCTCATAGCTTTCACCCATCAACACAATCTTAGAATGCCTCCCATAAAGACTTAAATTTAAAGAGATTTTTTGATCATTTAAATAAAAAGCAACCTCATCTTTGACCTTTTCTTTAATGTCAATATTGCCTGCATAAAACTTCCATGAGTAACGATTGTTTTTAGGTCTTATTTTTTTAAAACTTGTAAGAATTTTATCAAGATCTGATATGAATTGTTTGTTAGACAAAACTTCTTTTTCCCAAATGTTAATAAATTCTAAATGAATTTTAAATTCCTTGTTTTCAGCTTTTGCTCTTAAAGCTTTTTTTCTAATTTTTTCATCAATTGTCTCTTGTTCAATAATTTTAAGCTTTTTATCTAAATCTTTCATTATTTTGATTATAAAACTTTTTAAATCTATTGTTTTTATTTATTTGATTTCTCCACAGAATAAAAAATAAAATTATAAGTACAGGTTGTAAAATTACAAAGATAACAATGTTAGCAAGTTCATAACCCATACCTGTAACCTCCCCTATAACTTCAAGGACTGATACACACCATAGAAAGAACTGATCTATCATAAATTTTATTCAATATTTGCACTTTTAAAATCACACTGATAATGCTCTAAGAACCTATTATTTTTAAAGTCGTACTTTGACATGGTCATGCTAGGTTTTGTATCTCCATCAAACACAATCATTTGAAACCCTAATTCATAATCTGCAAACCTTGCGGTTACTTGGTTTTCACCAATATCTAATTTATTAGCTTCAATCATGACAAATTCACCCTTCTCTTTATCAAAGTATTCAAGCCCTA
>JADHRH010000030.1 GCA_016777545.1 Candidatus Pelagibacter sp. | reverse complement strand
TCCTGATTTTAAGTCACTAAATCTATCTCACAGTGTTATTATTATTGCCCATACAGTTGCTAGTATTATCAATTTAAAAAGTGCCAAGTACTCTAAGTCAAAGAAAGTAACTTTAGCTAGCAAGAAAGATGTGCAGGCTATGACCAATTTATGTATTAACAAACTTGAAGAAAAAGACTTTTTTAAACCTTTAGAAAAGAAACCTATTATGCTTGAAAACTTAAGAAGTATTTTTTCTAAAATGGAGCTTTCAGAGAAGGAAACGCGTATTTTATCAAGTGTATTTGCAAGTCTAGCCAAAAAAGGTTGATTGACAAAATAATGAGTAAGTTTATAAACCCACCTATTAAATGACAAAAAGAATTAGTTCTAAACACAAAATTGACAGAAGACTTAAAATAAACTTATGGGGTAGACCCAAAAGTCCTTTTAACACTAGAGCCTATGGACCAGGACAACACGGTCAATCTAGACAAGGAAAACCTTCTGATTATGGAATTCAGCTTCAAGCAAAACAGAAACTAAAAGGTTACTACGGTAACATTAATGAAAGACAATTCAGAAATATTTATAAAAAAGCAACCATGTTAAAAGGGGATACTGGTGAAAATTTAATTGGTTTGCTTGAAAGAAGATTAGACTCAGTTGTATATAGAGCTAAATTTTCAACTACAGTTTTTTCTGCAAGACAACTTATTAACCATGGTCACGTAAGAGTTAATGGTAAGAAAGTTAATATTGGTAGTTATGTTGTTAAAGAAGAGGATGTTATTGAAATTAGAGACAAGTCAAAACAATTAGCTTTTATTGATATTGCTTTAGCAAATAAAGAAAGAGAAACTCCTGAATATATTCAATTAGATGAAAAAAACAAAAAAGTTACTTTTGTTAGAACACCTAAGTTTGAAGAAGTTCCATATCCAGTTGTAATGGAACCTAATCTAGTAATCGAATATTACTCTAGATAATAAAAATTTATTTTTTAAAATTTATTCCTTTATCCTCAAGTACTTTCTTGAGCTCACCGTTTTCATACATTTCTTTAACGATGTCACAGCCACCAATAAATTCACCTTTGATGTAAACTTGTGGAATAGTAGGCCAGTCACTAAATTCTTTTATACCTTCTCTTAGTGCTTGAGATTCTAAAACATTAATTCCTTGATACTTAACTTCTAAAATTTTTAACATGTTTGATACTGCCATAGAAAAACCACACTGAGGAGCATCAGGAGTTCCCTTCATAAATAAACAGACTTCGTTTGTATCAATATGACCTTGAATTAAATTTTTTGTGTTATCATCCATTATTGTTCCTTTGTTTTAATTGCTAATGCGTGCAGTTCATTGCCCATTTTTCCTTTTAAAGAATTATAGACCATTTTGTGTTGTTCAATTTTACTTTTTCCAGAGAATTCTTTAGAGGTCACTGTTGCTGAATAATGATTACCATCACCTGCCAAATCTTCAATCACAACAATTGCATCAGAAATAGCTTCTTTAATCAGTGTCTCAATTTCTTTTAAATCCATTGCCATATTAGTTACTAATGTAGTTAGTTAGCCAAGTTGTATGCGATTTAATTAAATCGTCAATTGATACTTTTGTCTTATCATTTATGATTAAATCACCTTCATTGACCATTCCAAGCTCATCAAAATGAACAGAATTATCTTTGAGAATTTTAGTTACATTTTTAAGATCATCTTTACTAATTTCAATAATGTATCTTCCTTGATCTTCACCAAATAAATATTCAAATTCATTTATCAAATAATTAGGTTTTTTAAGAGTTGCACCCTTTTTTCCTTTAATACACATTTTTGAAAGAGCGGTAACTATTCCACCAAGAGACACATCATGAGCTGATTTTATAAATTTTTGATCAATTAATCTTAAGATTGTTTCACCATTATTTTTTTCATTAAAAAGATTAATTTCGGGTGGGGGTCCATTTTTTTCACTTAAGATTTCTCTTGCAAATAAGCTTTGATCTAAGTGACCTTCAGTTTTACCAATAACCAAAAGTATATTATCAACTTCTTTTAAATCCATGGTTACCATATTTTCGTAATCTTTAATTAAACCAACACCTCCAATAGTAGGAGTAGGTTTAATTCCAACATCTTTTGTTTGATTATAAAAAGAAACGTTTCCTGATACTACTGGGAAATCCAAATACGCACTTGCCTCACCTAATCCTTGAACACATTCAACAAACTCACCCATATTTTCTTCATTTTCAGGACTACCAAAATTTAAACAATTAGTAATAGCAATTGGTTTAGCACCAACTGAAATTAAATTTCTCCAACTCTCACAAACAATTTGTTTCCCTCCACTTAAAGGGTGAGCCCAGCAATAAACTGCAGAAGAGTCTACAGAGGCTGCAACTGCTTTCTTGGTACCATGAACTCTAACAACACCAGCATCTCCACCAGGTTTTTGAATAGTATCCCCCATAACGGTATGATCATACTGTTGCCAAATCCATTCTTTACTGCAAACATTTGGATTAGATAAAATTTTATTTAAAACATTAACGACTTTAAGACCTTTTAAATCTTCTTTTTGAATCTTAATTTTTTTAGGAAGTTTTGCCTTCTTCCATTTACGATCATACATAGGAGAGTTTTCAACTAAGGTATTAACAGGAATGTTGGCAACTTTTTTTTCATCAAAATATAATTCTATTCTTTTACTTTTTGTAGTTTTACCAATTATTGCAAAATCTAAATTCCACTTATCAAATATTTTTTTAGCTAAATCTTCTTTGCCATTTTCTAGAACAATCAACATTCGCTCTTGGCTTTCTGACAACATAATCTCATAAGGTGTCATATTTGCTTCACGACATGGAACTTTGTTTAAATTAATCTCAATTCCTAAATTTCCTTTTGAAGCCATTTCAATACTAGAAGAAGTTAGCCCAGCAGCTCCCATATCTTGAATTGCTATAATTGAATCTCCTGCCATTAACTCTAAACAAGCTTCTAATAATAGTTTTTCAGTAAAAGGATCACCAACTTGAACTGTTGGTTTTTTTTCTTCAATTTTATCATCAAATGATGCAGAGGCCATACTTGCACCATGGATACCATCTCTACCTGTTTTTGAACCAACATAGATGACAGGCTTTCCTAATCCAGCAGCTTTGGAGTAAAAAATCTTATCTTTTTTAACAAGCCCTAAAGTCATGGCATTAACTAAGATGTTTCCATTATAAGACTCATCAAAGCTTGTCTGACCAGCAATAGTTGGAACCCCCATACAATTACCATAGCCACCAATTCCATGAACAACACCACGTAATAAATTCTTTGTTTTTTTATGTTGAGGAGATCCAAAGTGAATTGAATTTAAATTAGCAATAGGTCTAGCCCCCATAGTAAACACATCCCTCATAATTCCACCTACTCCAGTTGCTGCACCTTGATAAGGTTCAATAAAAGATGGGTGATTATGACTTTCTATTTTAAAGACAATTGCATCATTATCTCCTATATCAATAACACCTGCATTTTCTCCAGGGCCTTGAATTACATTTTTTCCTTTTGTGGGTAAGTTTTTAAGATGAAATCTTGAAGATTTATAAGAGCAATGTTCATTCCACATTGCAGAAAAAATACCTAATTCAGTAATATTTGGAACTCGTTTTAATAAATCACAGATCTTTTTATACTCATCTTTTTTTAAACCATGATCGATTGCAAGTTTTTCGTTTACTATCATTATCTAAGATTATTAATTAAGTTTTCAAAAAATAAAGAACCATCTTCACCTGATAGAGCAGGGTCTATCATTCTTTCAGGATGAGGCATCATTCCTAAAACATTTTTTTGTTTATTAAATATTCCGGCTATATTCTGTAATGAGCCATTAGGATTTGATTGTTCATTAACGTTTCCATTTTCATCAGAATAAAACATGGCAATTTGATTGTTGTCATTAATATCTTTAATTTGATCATTAGAGCAGAAGTAATTTCCTTCATTATGGGCTATATGAAATTCATAAACTTCTTTTTTGTTATCCTTAAAATAAGAGTTGTCTTGATTATTAACTTTTACAAAAACATTTTTACAAATGAATTCTAAGTATTTATTTCTAAGTAGAACTCCTGGCAACAAACCAGACTCGACTAAAATTTGAAACCCATTACAAACTCCCATAACTTTACCACCCCCTTGGGCAAAATTTAAAACAGATTTCATGATTTTAGATTTTGATGCCATACTTCCACATCTAAGATAATCTCCATATGAAAATCCACCTGGTAAAACCACTAAGTCACTTTTTGGAAGCTCAACATCATCATGCCAAACCATTTTATTTTTAAAGCCAAATTTCTTTAAGGCAACATCCATATCTCTGTCACAATTGGATCCTGGAAAAGTAATTACGGATGAATGCATTATTTATTATTCTGATCCGATAATTTTATAATCTTCTATAACTAAATTCGCTAAAAGCTTTTTACACATATCTTCAACATTTTTTTCAGCTTTTTTTTTATCAGTTTCTTTTGTATCAATTTCAAAGTACTTGCCTTGTCTAACTTCATTAATGTTGTCAAACCCCATACCATCAAGCGTTTGATGAATAACTTTACCTTGAGGGTCCAAAACATCTTTTTTAAGTGTGATGATGACTGATACTTTCATATTATTTTATTTTCTTTATTGAGCTTAATTTTGTAACGTTTACAGCACTCATGTTGGATTGTTCGTGTAAAATTCCTAACCTTTTAGCAACTTCAGTGTAAGCGGGTATTAAATCTCCAAGATCTTTTCTAAATCTATCTTTATCAAGTTTTTTATCAGTAATACTATCCCATAATCTGCAAGTATCAGGGCTAATTTCATCTGCTAAAATAACTTCAGATTTACCGTTTTCTTTAAGTCTGCCAAATTCAAGTTTAAAATCAATTAACTTAATCCCAACTCCTCTGAACATACCAATCATGAAATCATTAATTCTTAGGATCATTTTTTTAACTTTTTCTAATTCAGATTTTGTAGCCCAATCAAATGCAAGAATATGTTCTTCAGCAATAAGTGGATCACCTAATTTATCATCTTTAAGGCAATACTCTAACAGAGGCTGCTTTAGAACAGTTCCGTCTTCGATACCTAATCTTTTAGTAATAGAACCAGTAGCAACGTTACGTACAATAAATTCAATAGGTATAATCTCAACTAACTTAATAATTTGTTCTCTCATATTTAGTCTTTTTACTAAATGATTTTTTATTCCGATTTGAGAGAGATTTGTTAGAATGTGTTCTGATATTCTATTGTTTAAAACACCTTTGCCTTCAATGGTTGATTTTTTTAAATTATTAAAAGCAGTTGCATCATCTTTGAAATATTGAATAACTAATCTTTTATCAGCAGTTGCATAAATTATTTTTGCTTTGCCTTCATATAATTTTTTACCTTTTTTCATTATTTAAATACTCTTCTAAAGATTAAATCTACATTTTTAAAATGGGATGAATAATTGAATATAGCTTTTAATCTTTTTGATGAAATTTTAGCCATTATAAATTTATCGTCTGATATAACGTCAAATAAATTTAAATTGTCAGCAAAACATTTTTTGGCATAATTTTGCACCATTTTGTAAGATTGTTCTCGGCTCAATCCTGATTTTGTAAGCTCCAGCATTACTTCTTGAGAAAAAATTAAACCTTTAGTGATATTTAAATTTTCAATCATTTTTTTTGGATAAACTATCATTTTATCTAAAATATTACTTAGTCTTACTAAAGCAAAATCTAGAGTAATATTTGCATCAGGGCCAATATTTCTTTCAACACTTGAATGAGAAATATCTCTTTCATGCCATAGTGCAATATTTTCAAGAGCAGGGATTACCGCACTTCGAACCATTCTAGCAAGACCTGTTAAATTTTCACTTAAGATTGGATTTTTTTTGTGTGGCATTGCTGATGAACCCTTTTGATCTTTTGAAAAAAATTCTTGAACTTCATAAACTTCAGTTCTTTGCAAATGCCTAATTTCAATTGCTACTCTTTCAACTGAGCCTGCAATAATTCCAAGGACTGAGAAATAAAAAGCATGTCTATCTCTTGGTATTACCTGTGTTGATATAGGCTCAACTTTTAAACCTAGTTTTTTAGCCACATGTTTTTCAACATTAGGGTTAATATTTGCAAATGTTCCAACCGCACCAGATATTGCGCATGTTGAAATTTCATCGATTGCATCAACTAACCTTTTTCTATTTCTCTTAAATTCCTCATAAAATGAGGCAAGTTTTAACCCAAAAGTAATAGGCTCGGCATGAATACCATGACTTCTACCCATACAAGGAGTGTATTTATATTTCTTGGCTTGTTTTTTTAAAACTTTTAAAATTTGATCAATATCAGTAAGTAATATTCTGCCTGATTGAACTAATTGTATATTTAAACTTGTATCCAGTACATCAGAAGATGTCATTCCTTGATGAAGGTATCTTGCTTTAATACCAGCTTTTTCAGTAACAGAAGTTAAAAAAGCAATTACATCATGCTTAACCTTAGACTCGATTTGATGAATTCTTTTAACGTTTATCTTGGCTTTTTTTCTAACAACTGATGCTACCCCTTTAGGGATTTGACCAAGTTTTTCCATGGCTTCAGCTGCTGCAACCTCTACATCAAGCCAAATTTGGTATTTATTTTGTTCTGACCATATGTCAGTGAGTTGTTTTCTAGAATATCTTTCAATCATTAATTATAAGTAAGGGGGCTTTGAATAACCTTTAACAGATTCTGTAAAGATTTCATAACCATTTTCAGTAATACCTAGCGTATGTTCAAATTGTGCTGATAAAGATTTATCTTTTGTAACAGCTGTCCAACCATCTTTTAGCATTTTTACATCCCATTCACCTGTATTTATCATGGGTTCAATTGTAAACGTCATACCTGGCCTAAGTTCCATGCCAGTATTTTTCCTTCCATAATGTAATATATTAGGAGGCTCATGAAAGGTAGTGCTTATTCCATGA
Source organism: Candidatus Pelagibacter sp. (assembly GCA_016777545.1). Taxonomy (GTDB): domain Bacteria; phylum Pseudomonadota; class Alphaproteobacteria; order Pelagibacterales; family Pelagibacteraceae; genus Pelagibacter. Next base: position 2,087 of record JADHRH010000030.1, on the reverse strand, counting down.
CCACAAAAATCTCTAACAACAGAATAACCTTTTTTTTCAACAAAAGATTGTATTTCATAACCAATGTCACCAAGTTTTAATCCTGGTTTTAATAAATTTATAGCTCTCATCATAGACTCGTGCGTTGCATCAATTAAATTATTTACTTTAACTGAGGTTTTACCAACACAAAACATTCGACTTGTATCACCATAATGTTCATCTACTATCGCGGTTACATCAACATTTAAAGCATCACCTTCCTCCAATACTCTGTCTGAAGGTATTCCATGACAGACAACATGATTTAAAGAAGTACATAATGATTTTTTAAAACCTCTATAATAAAGAGGAGCTGAATATCCACCATGGTCTTTTATAAATTCATAACTCAACTTATCAATATGATCAGTTGTAATTCCAGGTTTAATATTTTCTGTCAACATATCAAGAGTTCTCGCCGCAAGATTTCCAGCAACTCTCATTTTTTCAAATTTTTCTAAATAATCAGACATCAATAATTTTAATTTTTTTATCTATCTTAATTTCTTTTGCACTTATTTTACATTGATAAGCTAAAAAAGTAACACCAGCTTTTTTTGCTAGTAAATAATTTTCATAATATTCTTTATCAATATCTTTGGCTATTTTAAAATTATTAACTCCTTGGATTTGAACTAAGAACAATAGATAGGATTTATAACCTTTTTTAACAGCTTCAATAAGAGTTTTTAAATGTTTAGACCCTCTAGACGTTACAGCATCAGGAAATTCTGCAGTTTTTTCATCCCTAAATAAAGTAACATTTTTAACCTCTACAAATATTTTTTGCTTGTTCTTTTCAATTAAAAAATCAAATCTGGTTTCTTTATCAAAGAATACTTCAGGTTTAATACTGTCACTATTTGCAACCTCTTTCACTAGATTATTTGATAGGCCATGATAAGCAATTTTATTTGCAAAATGAGTATTTACACCAACCAAATTTTTTTTAGCCTTAATGATCTCAAGCGTATATTTTAGCTTTCTTTTTGGGTCATCATTTTTGGACACAAAAACTTCATTACCCTCATCTAACAAACCCTTCATTGATCCTGTATTAGGGCAATGTGCTGTAACAATTTCCTTACCAATTTTAACATCAGTAAAAAATCTCTTGTAACGTTTGATAAGTTTGCCTTTAATTAAAGCTTTGGTAAATTCCATATATAAAATGTATATTTAATAATGACAGAAAATACAAAATTTAATGCCGCAATTCTTATTATTGGTAATGAAATTCTTTCAGGAAGAACACAAGACACTAATACGGGAACTATTGCCAAGTGGTTAAACTCTATTGGAGTGACAGTTAATGAAGTTAGAGTAATTCCAGATATTGAGAGCACTATTGTTGAAACAGTTAACCACTTAAGAAAAGTTAACAACTACGTATTTACAACTGGAGGTATTGGTCCGACACATGATGATATTACCGCTCAATCTATATCAAAAGCATTTAACCTTGAGTATGAAATTCATCAGGAGGCATTTAAAATATTAGAGGCTTATTATAAAGTTGGAGAATTTAATGAAGGAAGACAGAAAATGGTTTGGATGCCAAAAAATGCTAACTTAATTCTTAACCCAACAAGTGGTGCCCCTGGATTTTATGTTGAAAATGTTTTTTGTTTACCTGGAGTGCCATCAATTTTAAAGTCAATGTTAGGTGGATTAAAAGATAAAATAGTAGGGGGAAATCCAATAATAAGTCATACAATAAGTTTAAAAACTGTTGAAAGTGAAATTGCAAACTCTTTAACTAACGTTCAAGACAACAATAAAGATGTTGAAATAGGAAGCTACCCTTTTTTTCAAGCAGGTAAATTAGGAGTATCTATAGTTATACGATCAGAGGATCAAAAAAAAATCGATAAATGTAGTACTGAGATATTGGAATTTGTTAATCAAAAAAAAAATAGAAGTAGTTATTAGATAATAAAAATGCTGTATTTTGCTTACGGTAGTAATTTAAATCATTTTCAAATGAAAAGAAGATGTAAAGACAGTGTTTTTTTAAAAAAGATTAATCTTAAAGATTTTAAATTAACTTTTAGAAGTAAATATAG
>JADHRH010000029.1 GCA_016777545.1 Candidatus Pelagibacter sp. | reverse complement strand
TACAAATTTTTTAGGCTCATAATTCTTGGGACAGCCAATATTTAAGTTGAAAGAAAATTTAACTGAAGCAGCAATCAAGCTATTCAAAACATTATTCGACTCTCCAATCCAACAAATATTTAATTTAGAAATAGATTTTTTTTTAATTTCTTCAACTGTAAAAATATCTGATAGCACTTGCGTTGGGTGAGATGATGGGCTTAAACCATTTATTACTGGTATCTTTAAATATTTACTAAATTCTGCTATTTTTTCATCACTATCAGTTCTCAGCATAAAACCATCTCCATAAGTTGATAAGATTTTGGCTGTATCTGCTAGACTTTCTCCACCTTTTCCTAGATGCAATTCGTTAGCTCTAAGAGTTATGGTTCCTCCACCTAATTGTTTTATTGCAAGATAAAAACTTAATCGTGTTCTCAAACTTGCCTTTTCAAACATTTGAATAAGTAATTTACCTTTTAAAGGTTTGTCTTTATCAACTTCTAGGGTGTTATAATTTTTTCTTTTTTGTTTTCTTTTTTTTGCATCAGTGATGATTTTTTTAAGGTCTGCTGAAGGTATGTCTTTAAGGTTAATGAAATGTTTCATTTTTATTTATAAGTAAAGCACACTTTTTTAATAACATTTATTGCTATATTTATTTCTTCTTTTTTGACATTTAGAGGAGGTAGTATTCTAACAACATTTTCAGCTGCTCTGATCGTTAATAATTTATTATCCATTAGTTTCTGTATAAATTTTGTTTGGTCATTATGAAGTTGTAATCCTATTAATAAACCAACTCCTCTCACTTCTTTAATTATTTCAGGAAACTCCTTTCTTAATTTATTTAATTCAGAATGAAAGTATTTTGATAATTTTTTAACATTTGAAAGAAATCCTTTTTTTAATATTTGATCTAAAACAGCATTTCCAACAGACATAGCCAGTGGGTTGCCACCAAATGTCGACCCATGAGTTCCAGCTGTCATTCCTGATGCTACTTTTTTATTCATTAAGACTGCACCCAACGGAAACCCTCCTCCAATACCTTTTGCTATTGGTACAATATCAGGCTTAATCTTTGCATCTTCAAATGCGAAAAAATTTCCACTTCTTCCAATTCCACACTGAACCTCATCTAAAATTAATAAAATTTTTTTTTTATTACAAATCTTTCTTAATTCTTTTAAACACCAATTGGGTATAACTTTAATTCCTCCTTCTCCCATCACAGTTTCAACCATAATAGCAGCCGTTTTTTTTGTTATTTTTTCTTTAAAATCTTTATGATTTCCAAATTCAAAATGGTCAAATCCATCAACTTTTGGTCCAAAGCCCTCGGTCATCTTCTTTGATCCACTAGCATAAATTGTAGCTAATGTTCTTCCATGAAATGAATTTTTAACACAAAGAATTCTATTTTTTGAAGGTTGTCCTATCGAATAAAAATACCTTCTAGCAACTTTAATTGCTGCTTCTGTGGCTTCTGCTCCACTATTTTGGAAAATAATAAAATCTGCAAAAGTTTTTTTTGCCAATCTTTTAGCCAATTTTTCTCCCTCTGGAATGATAAATGCATTAGAAACATGCCAAAGTTTTTTAGATTGTTTGTTAACTGCTTTTATTAAATATGGGTTTGCATGCCCCAAGGAATTTACTGCTATTCCCTGAACAAAGTCTAAATATTTTTTTCCATTAGTAGAATATAAAAAACTTCCTTTGCCATATTTAAAGGAAATTTTTCTTCTATTATAATTTTTTGCTAAAGCGCTCATTAACTAAGATTTAATTTTATAACCTTTTTTGTAAAGAAGAAAAGCAACATACCACATAACAATACTTAATATGGTTAGATAGATTAGGCCTATTGTTATTGGTCCATCTGATTTTCCTAAGAAGCCATATCTAAACCCATCTATCATATAAAAGAATGGATTTATGTGACTAATATTTTGAAATAATTCTGGCAGTTTATCTATAGAATAAAATACACCTGATAAAAAACTTAATGGAGTTATTATAAAATTTGTTACAGTTGCTGTATGATCAAATTTTTCAGCCCAAAGGCCAGTTATAAAACCAAGACTTCCAAGAATAAATGCACTTAAAAAACCAAATACAAAAATATAAAAAATATTATAAATTGTGATATCAACTATTAATGAAAAGACTGCTATTGAAATTATAGCTATTAAAAAACTTCTTGTTAAGGCAGCTAATATTATTGCCATCGATACTTCAAGGGCTGAAAGAGGTGCATAGAGCATATCAACAATGTTTCCTTGAATTTTTCCTATCATTAGTGAAGAAACCGAATGACTAAATGATTGTGTTAAAATGCTCATCGCAATTAAACCAGGAGCTAAAAAATTTATAAAAGAATAGCCAAGCACATCTCCTCTATTATTGCCTAAAGCTAGGGATAAAACTGATAAAAATAATAAACTTGAAACAAGTGGAGATAGCAAAGTTTGCTGCCAAACTGCCATGAACCTGTTACACTCTTTAAGCCATAGGCTTTTAAAGCCAATCCAATTTACAAAGCCAAACTTTTTAACTCCGATATGATATTTTTTATCTAATTCAACCATAAGTAATCATATATAAGTTTTAAAAAAAGATGTGTATAAAACAGAAAAATCCATTGTCTTTTTTTTAATCTTGTGTGATCTGTATATAGTTATAAAATTTAATTAACATACTAAATATAGAATATGAGCTGGAACGAAGAAAAAGTAGAAAAGTTAAAAGAACTTTGGGGCAAAGGAAGCACTGCAAGCCAAATAGCTGAAATAATCGGTGGTATTAGTAGAAATGCAGTAATTGGTAAAGCTCATAGATTAAATTTATCATCAAAAATTAAAACTAGAAATGCATCTTCAAGCCAAAATTTTGATAATAGTTCAGAAGAAAATTCTTCTAAGCAAAAAAGAGGACGAAAAAGTAAGTTTCAATCCTTAATTATTGAAAAAGATTTTGAACCAGAAAATCCTAAGAAATTAGAGGAACTAGATGAGAGCTCTTGTAAATGGCCTATAGGTCATCCTGAAGAACAATCATTTTATTTTTGTGGACGATCGTCTTTAAAAGATTTTTCATATTGCAAACTTCATTTGCTATATGCCTATCAGCCAAAAGGAAGAAAAGAAGAGCCTGTAGCTGATAAGGATGAAGAGACACCTCAGTATATTGATAAAAAAATTAATACTGCTTAATAATTTTTTAATTTAATTAGTCTTAATTTTTTATTTCTTATTCTTTCCATTAAACCCTCTGATCAGGGATTTTATGATTAGATAAATTAGGTAAGAGAAAATTGAGAATATTAAAAAATAAATAATATTAATTATCATAAATAATCATACAATTTTAGTATAGGAAATTCTATTAAGAATTAGCAGGGTTATATTTTTTTGTAGAAAATTGCCCACCTTCTCTCCACATATAGCTATATTTTTCTACTTCATTATCAAATACTCTTGTACTTGGAACCCCAATATCAGCATTAGTTTGATATTTACCTGAAGGAACATTGTCATATTTTAAAAGCGTAAGCTGATCTATTGTTAGGAGTGGTTTTGGAAATAATTGAAAAAATTTAGCAGACATAGTTGCTACAAAAAGAGGTAATGGTACTAATAATCTTTTTTTATCTATTAAATGTAATAATTTTTTTAAAATTTCTTTTAAGGATAAGATGTCAGGCCCAACACACTCTATAATTTTCGAGTAAATATTTTTAGAGACAACATGATAAATGGTATCAGTTAAATCCGAACAATGTATTGGAGCAAATTTAGTTGATCCATTATAATAAAGAGGGAAAAATGGAAGTCTACTGAGTAAAGTCATAAAAGACGTAGTAAAATTATCATCAACTGAATAAACTACAGAAGGCCTTAATATTGTTGCTAAAGGAAAATTTTTTTGAATATTAAGTTCACCATCTAATTTACTTTTTGCATACTCTGAGTCTGGTGCATTATTTATCCCTAATGCTGACAAATGAATAAATTGCTGAACTTTATATTCTTTACAAAGTTTAGATAAAATAGATGGAAAAATAGAGTGAATATTTTTGAAAGTATTACCCTTGCCACTTTCATATAAAATACCAATTAAATTTATACAAATATCAGTTTGGGAGAAAAGCTTTCTAATTTTTTTTTCATCAAAGATATTAGCTTCAACAATGTCTATGTAGCCTGCATTAGCTTGAGTTTTTATTGCATATCCTTTTTGATGAAGGTTTCTAGTAACCACAGTTACTTTATAATTATTTTTAGTAAGCTTTCTTATTAAATGACGACCTATTTGACCACTACCGCCAAAAATTAGACAATTTTTTGCTTTCATATATATATAATTAAAAATGAATATTGATATTAAACTTCACAAGAGTGATCTACCAGAAGATTTAGATTTAGGCAATATTATAGCGGTTGATGGAGAGTTTATGGGTCTCAATGTTAAACGTGATCCTTTATGTCTTATTCAAATATCAACTGGTAATTCTGATGCTCATATTATCCAGCTTGATAGAGAAAAATATGATGCTCCAAACTTAAATAAAGTTCTTTCTGACGAATCAATCACCAAAATATTTCACTATGGTAGGGCGGATATGGCTCACATTAAGCATTACCTGAAAACAGAAACTAATAATATTTTAGATACAAAAATTGCTTCAAAATTAGCAAGATCCTATTCAGATAGTCACTCCCTAAAAACTTTAATTAAAGAATTTATGAACGTAGATGTAAGTAAACAATTTCAAAGTTCAGATTTTGGAGGGGAGCTATCTCCAGCACAATTAAAATATTGTGCCAATGATGTTATTTATTTGCATAAAATTCATGAAGAATTAAACAAAATTCTCATAAGGGAAAAACGAATTGATTTATATAAAAGCTGTTTGGCATTTTTAAAAACTAGAGTTGATCTCGATTTGGCTTTATTTAAAGACGATATATGGTCTCATTAAATGAAAAAAAAAAATTATAAAAAAATTGCAAAAAGTGTAATTGATCTTGAAATCAAAGCTCTAAAAAAATTAAAAAATTCAATTAATAATTCCTTTAATGAGGCAGTAGAATCATTAGCAAACTGTCAATCAAAAGTGATATTATGTGGAGTAGGCAAAAGTGGATTAATAGCAGCAAAAATTTCAGCAACACTTTCCTCCGTTGGGACACCCTCATTTTCATTATCTGCAAATGACTGTTCTCATGGTGATCTTGGTAGCATTTCAAAAAAAGATATTTTAATTTTAATAAGTTATTCTGGTTCCACAGAAGAGCTAAAAAATATTATAAAATATGCAAATCGAAATAAAATCACCCTGATAGGAATAATGTCTAAAAAAAATTCTATATTGTATAAAGCTTCAGATATCAAACTCCTTATTCCAGAGGTTACTGAGGCAGGTCTTGGTATCGTTCCAACTTCAAGCACGATTAATCAATTAAGCATAGGTGATGCTTTGGCAGTTGCAGTTTTAAATAAAAAAAATATTAATAAAAAAGATTTTAAAAAATTTCATCCCTCTGGAAATCTTGGCGCACAACTTAGAACTGTTGAAGAATTAATGATCACAGGAAACAAAATTCCATTCGTAAATGAAAGCTTAAATATGAAAAAAGCTTTACAAATTATTTCAAACAAAAAACTTGGTACTTTAATTGTTCAAAATAGTATGAAAATCACCACAGGAATAATTACTGATGGCCAAATTAGAAGAGTTAATGCAATGAGCAATAATCTCCAAGATCTATCTGTCAAAAAAGTTATGACCAAAAACCCTGTCAGTATCAATCAAGATACTCTTGCTGAAAAAGCTTTATCTATTATGAATGCAAAGAAAATCACCTCCCTATGTGTTCACAAAGATAAGAACAAAAAAAAGACTGTTGGCATTCTACATATTCACAACATACTTCAGTCAAACATTCACTAAATGAACAAAAAGACAGGCCTACAAGTTGTAATGGTTCTTATTATTATACTTATTTCATTATGGTTTTATTTAAAATATTTCACTAAGAATTTTGAAGATGTAAAGGAAACTCAAGTTAGAGAAAAAATTGATGAAAATCAAAATAGCAACTCAACCTATATTGATGATATTAATTATGTTTCTACTGATGCTAAAGGTAATAAATATCAGATCACTGCAAAACAAGCTGAAATTAAAATTGAAAATTCTGATGTGATGTTTTTAAGAGACGTTGTAGCTTTTATTTTTATAAAAGATTCAGACACAGTTAAAATTACTTCTAATTTTGGCAAATATAATTCAAAAAATTATGATACTATTTTTTCTGAAAATGTAATAGTTATTTACCCAAGACATAAGATATCAGGAGAATACTTGGATTTTTCTTTTTTAAGTAATCTTGGAACATTTACTGAAAATGTCGTTTATACTGGAGAAAAAACAAATTTATATGCTGATAAAATTGAAATGAATCTTACTACTAAAGACACTAAAATTTTTATGAATGATACTGGAAAAAAAGTATTAATCGAAGGAACTAAGTAATATGGGTGTAATAAAAAAATTTAGGATTAAATCTTTTAAAAACCCTCAGCCCTTTATCTCTCTAGAAAATATATCATTATCATTTGGTAAGAGAAAAATTTTAGACAACGTAAGCTTTAAGATTAATCATGGACAAATTTTAGGAATGTTAGGACCAAATGGAGTTGGAAAATCAACAATTTTTAATTTAATCACAGGTTTAATTAAACCTGACTTTGGTAAAATTAAATTTGAGGGGATTGATGTTGTTGATTACCCAATTTATTTGAGAACAACAAAATTTAGAATTGGGTATGTTCCTCAATACGGTGGTTATTTTAGTGATCTTACTTTATTAGAAAATTTAAAAGCAATAGCAGAAATCGTAATCGACGATAAAAATTTAATTCATCATAAGATTGATATGCTTATAGCTAAATTTGAATTAGACGCTATCAGAGATATAAAAGCAAAGTTTCTATCTGGTGGACAAAAAAAGAAGCTAGTAATTGCTCTTGCCTTATTAAGTGACCCAAAGGTGCTTTTACTTGATGAGTGTTTCGCAGCACTAGATGTTCTGACTATTAAGATGCTACAGGAAATCATTGTTAATTTACAAACAGAAAACAACATAACTATTTGTATTTGTGATCACCAAGCGCGAGATCTTCTTTCTTGTGTGGATGTAGCAGTCATTTTATCAAACTGTAAGATTGTAGCGCAAGGATCTCCTAATGAATTGATTAATAACACTGAGGCCAAAAATGCTTATTTCGGTGACTCTTTTAAATTTAATTAAAGCATGTCAAAAACACTCATAATTAAAGATAAAATAAAAAAATTTAATAAACAGATAAGAGTTAGTGGAGATAAGAGTTTAAGCATAAGATGGGTTCTTTTAGCTTCTCAAGCAATTGGAAAATCAAAAGGTTACAACCTTTTAATGTCAGAAGATGTATTAGCTGCAATTGATAGCATCAAAAAACTTGGCATAAAAGTGCGGATACAAAAAAATTACTGTGAAATAGTAGGCAATGGGATTAATGGCTTTAAATACAATAAAAATTTAACAATAGATGCTAAAAATTCTGGAACACTTAGTAGATTAATTTTAGGTCTTTTAATTAAATCTACAAAAAAAATAAAGATAATTGGTGACAAAAGTTTATCTAAAAGAGATTTTTCAAGAGTAACGACACCTCTAAGAAAATTTGGGGTTAAATTTTCTTATAAAATAAAAAATAAACTACCTTTAACAATTCTTGGCATACAATCAGCAAAAGGCATTAAATATTTTGAGAACAAAGGTTCAGCTCAATGCAAAAGTAGCGTAATGCTTGCAGCACTAAATGCATCAGGAACAACCTCTATTAAAGCAAAGAAATCAAGAAATCACACAGAATTACTTTTTAAATATTTAAAAATTCCAATCAAGGTAAGAGAGACTAAAAAGTTTGATTTTATAGATATTAAAAAACCAAAAAAAATTAATGCCTTCAATTATCAAATTCCAGGAGACATAAGTTCCAGTGCTTTTTTTATGGTACTAACAACGCTTGCTGATAATTCAAAACTTTTAATTAAGAATGTAAATATCAATCCTTCTAGAGTGGGAGTTATTACAATCTTAAAAAAAATGGGAGCCAAAATAACACTTGAAAACCAAAAAAATTATAGAGGAGAAAAAATTTCTAATATTTTAATAAAAAGTTCAAAAAAACTTAAAGCTATTAATTGTCCAGTAGAATTAAATAGTAGTGCCATTGATGAATTTTTGGTTATTTTTTTAATTGCCGCAAAAGCAAAAGGTATTTCTTATTTTAAAGACCTTTCAGAACTAAACCAAAAAGAAAGTCCGAGATTAATTTGGGGTTCGAAAATTTTAAATATGATGGGTATAAAAACAGATTTAACAAACGATTCTATTAAGATTTATGGACAACCTGATTTAGAAATAAAAAAACCAATAACTGTTAAAAACTATCTAAAGGATCATAGAGTTTTTATGATGAGTACAATTGCTGCCTTAACCTTTGGTGGAAAATGGAAAATTCACAATAAAGATTCTATCAACACTTCCTTTCCATCTTTTTTGAAGATAATTAAAAATATAAACCATTCATCACTATGAAGCTTAAAAAAAAAATTAAAATCGCAATAGACTCACCTGCTGCTGCTGGTGCCGGCACTCAAGCAAAATTAATTTCTAAACATTTTAACTTATTTTATTTAGATACAGGAAAAATTTATAGATTAATTGCAAATATTAAACTTACTCAACCAAATAAGTATAGTCATAGTTTAATAAAAAAAAAGATGCTCAAATTAACTATGAAAGATTTGCAAAATAAAAAATTATTATCAGATGAAGTTGGAACAATGGCATCAATTATATCAAAAGATAAAAAAATAAGAAAACTTGTTCATGCATTTCAAATTAAAAGCGCTTATCATCCTCCCAAAAAGTATAATGGATCTTGTTTAGATGGAAGAGACATAACTTATAAGATAATTCCTGATGCTGATTTTAAATTTTTTATAACAGCAAATACTAAGACTAGAGCTTTAAGAAGGTATAAAGAGTTAAAAGGACTAAATAAGAAAATATCTTTTAATGAAGTCCTAAAAAGTATCAAAAACCGTGACAAAAGTGACTATAATAGAAAAGTTTCACCTCTTATGAGAACTCGAGATTCGGTCTTGATTAATACCACGAATTTAACTAAAAGATCATGCTTTTTAAAAATTAAACAAATTATGGATAGGAAACTAAAAGCTTAATGGAAATTTATAAAGACCTTTCAAACCCCGCCTCTAAAGAATTCGAACAATTACTAAATTCACAGTTTACTAAAACAGCAAATCTTGAAGAAGGAAAAATTATTACTGGTGTAGTAAACAAAGTTACTGATAACTTTGTATTTCTTGAAGTACCTGGTTTAAAATCAGAGCCTATCTTGGATATTAATGAATTAAAAAGCATGGGTATGCTTGATAAAGCAAAAGTGGGTGAAAAAATTTCTGTTCTTCTTGAAAGGTT
>JADHRH010000028.1 GCA_016777545.1 Candidatus Pelagibacter sp. | reverse complement strand
ATGAAAGTGCAAATGGAAGCAAATTAGCTGAAATGAGAAAAAAAAATTCTGAATTTTGGAAAGAAGTAATGAAAGAGGATATAAAAGCTATTGAAGGTATGCAAGAAGGAAGAAATTCTCCTACTTATAATGGTGGAAATTTTTCTCCAATAATGGATAATCCAACCCATCAATTTCATAAATGGGTAGCAGAAAATTTAATATAAAATGAAAATAATTTTAATAATGGGTCTACCCGGCTCGGGCAAGACAACTTTAGCAAATGAAATAGCACCAATGTTAAATGCCAAAAGACTGAATGCTGATGAGGTTAGAAAAGAAGCTAATGATTGGGATTTTTCAGAACAAGGAAGAATAAGACAATCAAAGCGAATGGCAGATTTTGCAAAAAAATTGAAAGATGAGGGAAATTATGTTGTGGCAGATTTTGTTTGCCCAACTCCTGAAGCTAGAAACTTATTTCCTGCTGATTATATTATTTGGGTAAACACAATAAAAGAAGGACGTTTTGATGATACTAACAAAATGTTTGTAAAGCCTGAAAAATTTGATTGTCAGGTCACAACTCAAGATGCTAAATACTGGGCACCAATAATATTAAAGGAGATAAAATAATGACTTACAAATGGGACAATAAAAAACCAACTGCACAAATGTTAGGAAGGTGGCAACCATTTCATGATGGTCATTATGCTTTATTTCAGGAAATTATTAAAAAAACTGGACAAGTTTGTATTCAAATAAGAGACGTTCAAGGAGTTGATGATAACCCATTTGATTTTGACACAGTGAAAAAGAATATTGAAGAAAGATTAAACCCAGAGTTTGAAGGTAGATTTAAGGTGATATTAGTACCCAATATTACAAATATTTGTTACGGTAGAGGAGTTGGTTATAAAATTGAAGAAATAGTTTTATCAGAGGAAATTCAACAAATATCGGCAACTAAAATTAGAGCTAAAATGAGAGAAGATGGCAAACTTAAGTAATATTAAAGTAAAATTTTCAAATAAAGATATTGCCTCAATCATCATTAATGAGCCAAAAACATATAACGCACTTTCATTTAAAAATTTAAACGACCTAATCAAAGTTTTTAAAAGATTAGATAATAATAACGATGTTAAAGCAATTATTATTGAAGGTGCTGGCAAAGGTTTTAGCGCAGGTCATAACTTAAAAGAAGTGAGTGGATTAAAAAAAAGAGAAAAGTATCAAAAACTTTTTAATCTTTGCTCAAAATTGATGCTTCAAATAGTTGAAGGAAAAAAACCAGTTATTGCAAAAGTTCATGGGGCAGCATTTGCAGCAGGTTGTCAGTTAGTTGCAAGTTGTGATCTTGCTTACAGTACTAATGATGCAATTTTTGCAACACCAGGAGTAAATATTGGTTTATTTTGTAGTACACCAATGGTTGCAGTTAGTAGAAAAGTTAATAGAAAAAGAATGATGCAAATGTTATTAACTGGTGAACCTATTAAAGCAAATTATGCAAAAGAAATTGGACTAATTAATAATCATTTTGCTAAATCAAAATTAAATAATGAAGTATTAAAAATTGCCAAAACTATTGCTTCAAAATCAAGCCTTACAATTAAAATTGGAAAACAAACTTTTTATAATCAATTAGAAATGCCATTGAGAAAAGCTTATGCATATACGAGTAAAATGATGACTAAAAATATGATGGCAATGGATGCAAAAGAAGGGATCTCAGCATTTTTGCAAAAAAGAAAACCTAAGTGGAAACATAAGTAGTGAATGATAAAATAAAAAAAATTCTCTCAAAGTATAAAACAATTGCAATGGTGGGTGTTAGTAAAGATGATAAAAAACCCTCAACTATAGTTATGAAATATATGCAGAAGTATGGCTTTAGAGTTATCCCAGTTAACCCAAGTGCAAAGGGTCAAAAAATTTTAGGAGAAGAGGTTTTTGAAAAACTTGAAGATATTAAAATACCTATTGATATTGTAGATGTATTTAGACCATCTGCAGAAGCCAATAAGTATTCAGAAGAGAGTGTTAAAATTGGAGCTAAAGTTCTTTGGTTACAACTTGGAATTAAAAGTGATGTTGCTAAAGAGTTGGTAGAGAGTAATGATATTGAATACATTGAAAATAGATGCACTAAAATGGAATATCAAAAGCTTTTTTTAAATATCAACCCAGCTTTTCCTGTTTTGCAGAGCTAGTTTTTTATGACCCAAGCACGATGATAAAAATCATCTATATTTTTTTGAATTAATCCCTTTGCAATCTGATTAGCTTCTTGTTCTTCAAAGGGGCCATGTTTTTTTTCAGTATTCTTCAGTAATGTTTTAATTTCGTTAGGGTTGGTATGTTCGCCTTCAATTACATAAAAATTTTTCATGGCTTTCTTATAGAACTAGTTTAAAAATACACAAATGAAAAAAATATTTCTTTTATATGGTCACTATAACGAAAAATCCTTTAACGCTGCGATTAGAGATACGTTTATAGAAACAGCTGAGGCAAAAGGTCATTCAGTTGATTGTGTAGATTTATATAAAGAAAAATTTAATCCTGTTTTTGCTGGTGAGCAAGCCGGTGAAGATGTTCTAGATCATCGTAAACGAATTGAAAAATGTGATACAATTGTATTAATTGCACCTATTTGGAACTTTAGAATGCCAGCAATTGTAGAGGGATGGATAGATAAAGTTTTATCTCCACCATGGGCCTATACATTTAAAAAATTAGTTGGAAACTATGGTTATCCAATGGGAAACTTAAAAGACAAAAAAGCTATAATTTTTTGCACCTATGGGTCACCAAGACTGGCTGTTACAACTTTCTTTTTAAACTTGCCTATAAGAAGATTAAAAAGAGGGGTCTTTCACATGTGTGGCATTTATAATATTGTTTACAGAAGATATTTTGCTGTACCGTTTGTCAGTGATAAAAAAAGAGAACTATTTTTGGAAGACGTCAGAACAACTGCTCAAAATATATAAAGTAATTTTAATTACTTTATTTTTTACATCTCCATCATTTGCTGAATTGGTAAAACCTAATAATGGGATTGAACCTTATCAAGTTGTCAAAATCCAATTAAGAAGCTTAAAACAGAACGATAATCCAAAAAAGGATAATGGAATTGAGCAGACTTGGGAATTTGCACACCCAAATAATCAAAAAAATACAGGTCCCTTAGATAGGTTTAAAACAATGATTAAAGGAAAATCTTATGTGATGCTACTTAATCACTTGGATCATAAGGTTGTGGAGATAAAATCTGATGATTTAACTGCTCTTTTTGAGGTAACAGTTCTTGATAGAGATAAGGTCTATTATAAATTTAAGTGGGCAGTTGAAAAATATATAAAAGAGGGTCCTCTCAAGAACTGCTGGCTTACCACAATGGTGTCTTCGCCAATGCCTCTTGGATCTTCAATTTAAGCTAATAACTAAACGAATTTTGTTTCGTTAATAATAAAAAAATAGTAGGAATCGGATTAATGAAATCTAAAGCTAAAGTTGTTGTAGTTGGTGGCGGTGTAGTAGGAGTTAGCGCCCTTTATCACCTTGCAAAAAAAGGTTGGTCTGATGTTGTTTTAATTGAGAGAAAAGAGTTAACATCTGGTTCGACTTGGCATGCTGCTGGATTACTGCCTTTGTTTAATATGAGCTATTCAGTTGGTCAACTTCACAAATATGCAGTTAATCTTTATAAAAAATTAGAAGAAGAAACTGGAAAAAATGTAGGTTTCAGTGTTGTATCAAATATTCGTTTAGCAAGTACTAAAGATAGAATGGATGAGTATCATCAGTATGCAGGTGTTGCTCAAACAATTGGTGTTGACGTAAAATTTTTAACACCCGATCAGGTAAAAGAAATTTGGCCTTTGTGTAATACAGAAGATTTAATTGGTGCAATCCAACACCCAGAAGATGGTTATATTCAGCCCGCTGACTTAACACAAGCAATGGCAACGGGGGCTAGAAATTTAGGTGCAGAAATTTATAGAAATACAGCTGTAGTTGGAATGAAACAAACTAAAGATGGCTGGATTGTTGAAACAGATAAAGGTGCAATAGAGTGTGAACATGTAATTTCTTGCTCTGGAAATTTTGCAAGACAAACTGGAAAAATGGTTGGTTTAGATATTCCAGTAATACCAGTTGAACATCAATATATCGTAACAGAGCCTCATCCAGATATTGTAAAAAGAAAAAAAGATGGTTTACCTGAAATGGGAGTTTTAAGAGATAGTGATAGTAGATGGTATATGAGAGAGGAAGCAGGTGGATTAATATTAGGTCCATATGAAGATGGAGCACCCGCATGCTATGTAGATGGTCCATCAAAAGATTCTGAATATGAATTATTTCAAGAAGACTTAGATAGATTAGCACCACATATTGAAGGAGCTATTCACCGTGTACCTGCTTTTGGAGAAGTAGGAGTGAAGAAAGTTTATAATGGTGCAATTTGTTATACACCTGATGGAAACCCGATTGTTGGACCCGCATGGGGATTAAAGAATTTTTGGATAAACGAAGGACATAGTTTTGGAATAACGGCAGCAGGTGGAGCTGGATGGCAACTTGCAGAATGGATAGTTGATGGTGAACCTACAATAGATATGCTTGGTGTCGAACCAAGAAGGTTTGGTGATTATGTTTCAAAATCATATTTAAAAGAAAAAAATGAAGAAGCATACAATCATGTATTTAAAGTTCATTATCCTGACGAAGAAAGAGAGGCTGCTAGAGAATTAAGAACATCACCTTGTTATGATAGAATGAAAGCCCTTGGTGCAGTTTTTGGTCAAAAATTTGGATGGGAAAGACCCAATTTCTTTGCAGTTGATGGGATGGAACAAAAAGATGACTGGTCTTTTAGAAGATCTAAATGGTTTAAGGCGATAGAAAAAGAATGTAAAAATGTAAAAGAAAATGTTGGTCTTTTAGATATGACTGCATTTGCAAAATGTAGAATTAAAGGATCTGGTGCTGAAGAGTTTTTAGATTATTTAGTTGCAAATAAACTTCCAAAAAAAATTGGCAGAATTGGATTATGTCATGCTCTTAATACTAAGGGTGGAGTGCATTCTGAATTTACAATCATGAAAGAAGCAGAGGGAAGTTATTATTTAGTTTCTGCGGGAGCAAATCAAAGATTAGACCATGACTGGATTCAAAAATGGATGCCAACCGATGGTAGTGTTCAATTTGAAAACTTAACAAATAGCATTGGTGTTCTAGTTGTCTCTGGTCCTAAAGCTAGAGAGTTAATGACTAGAGTATCAAGAGATGATTTTTCAAATGAAAACTTTAAATGGTTAAGTGCAAAAACTGTTGATGTTGGAAATGCACAAGTTAATGCTATGAGAGTAAACTTTGTAGGGGAACTAGGTTGGGAACTTCATCACCCAATTGAATACCAAAATCATATTTTCGATAAATTAATGGAAGCTGGAAAAGATTTAGGTCTTAAGCCTTATGGAATTAGAGCTATGAATAGTTTAAGACTTGAAAAATCTTATAAACTTGTTGGTACAGAATTATCAATCGAATACTCACCTTATGAATCTGGGTTAGATAGATTTATTCACCCAAATAAAGGAAAATTTATTGGATTAGAGGCCTTGAATAAATGGAGAGAAAAAGGATTTTCAAATCAATTGGTTACCTTAGAAGTTCACAACATAGAAGATGCAGATGTTTTAGGAAATAATCCAATTTATGATAATGGAAAAGTAATTGGACGTGCAACTGGTGGAGATTTTGGTTTTAGACTAGGTAAATCAATAGCATTAGGAATGGTTAAACCAGAGATTGCGACACCAGGGCAAAAATTGAAAATTGATATTCTTGGTAAAATGTATGATTGTACAATTTTAGAGGAAAGTCCTTATGACCCAGAAAACAATTTACTAAGAGCATAATGAAAATATTAGTCGCCGTAAAAAGAGTTATTGATTACAACGTCCAAATAAGAGTTAAGGAGGATGGCACTGGTGTCGTCACAGACAACGTTAAAATGTCAACAAATCCACCTGATGATAATGCAATAGAAGAAGCTGTAAAAATTAAAGAAGCTGGAAAAGCTACGGAAATAGTAGCAGTAACTATTGGAGAAGAAAAGGCACAAGAAACAGTTCGTAAAGCATTAGCTGTTGGTGCAGACAGAGGAATTCATGTTAAAATAGATGGAATTATTGAGCCTTTAGCAGTCGCTAAAATATTGCAAAAAATTGTAGATAAAGAAAAACCAGATTTAGTATTTATGGGAAAACAAGCAATTGATGACGATTGTAATCAAACTGGGCAAATGCTTAGTGCATTATTAAACTGGCCTCAGGCAACTTTTGCATCAAAGATAGACATTAAAGATAATAAATTAGAAATCATAAGAGAAATTGATGAAGGTTTGGAGACAATTGAAGTTAATGTTCCAGCGGTGGTTACTTGTGATTTAAGATTAAATGAACCTCGATATGCTTCATTACCAAATATTATGAAAGCTAAAAAAAAACCAATCGATGAACTATCAGCAGCAGATTTAGGTGTTGATGCAGCACCAAGAGTTCAACAAATTAAAGTTGAAGAGCCACCAAAAAGAAAAGCTGGAATAAAAGTGTCAAGTGTAGCTGAATTAGTACAAAAACTTAAAAATGAAGCGAAGGTTATATAATGTCTATTTTATTAATTGCTGAACATAATAATAAAGAATTAAGACCATTTACTCTTAATGCAATTACTGCAGCATCACAAATTGATAGTGATGTTCATGCATTATTAATAGGAAATAATTGCTCTGAAGTTGCAAAAGCTTTATCAGAAATACCTTTGGTTAAAAAAGTAATACAAGCTGAAGCTTCTCATTATGAAAATTTTTTGCCTGAAAATTTTGCACCATTAGTCGTTAAGGCTTCTGAAAATTATTCACATGTAGTTAGCTCTGCAAATACATTTGGTAAAAATTTAATGCCAAGAATAGCAGCGTTGCTAGACACTTCACAAGTAAGCGATATAATAAAAGTGATTTCTCCAGATACATTTATAAGACCTATTTATGCGGGCAATGCATTTGCAACTGTTAAAAGCAATGATACAAAAAAATGCATAACTATAAGACCAACCTCATTTGAACCATGTGAAACGTCAGGAGGATCTGCAACAGTTGAAAAAATGGATGCTGCAGATGAAGTTACTGTATCAAAATTTATTAAAAGAGAAGAAGTTAAATCAGACAGACCAGAGCTTGGAACTGCAAGAGTTGTGATTTCAGGTGGAAGAGGTATGCAAAGTGGAGATAATTTTAAATTGATTACAGATATAGCTGATAAATTAAATGCAGCAATAGGAGCCTCACGTGCAGCAGTGGATGCTGGGTATATAAGCAATGAACATCAAGTTGGTCAAACAGGTAAAGTTGTTGTACCAGATTTATATATTGCGGTTGGAATCTCTGGCGCAATTCAACATTTGGCTGGCATGAAAGAAAGTAAAATTATTGTTGCAATAAATAAAGATGGGGAAGCACCTATTTTTAGTGTTGCAGATTACGGTTTAGAAGCTGACTTGTTTGAAGCTCTTCCACAATTTCTAGAAGAATTGAATAAATTAAACACTATACAAAAATAGCAAATAATATAAAAAAATACCATATGCCTAGAGAAGCAATGGAATATGATGTGGTGATTGTTGGAGGTGGTCCCTCAGGATTATCAACTGCAATTAAATTAAAACAAATAAATCCAGAATTAAATGTTTGTCTATTAGAAAAAGCATCTGAGATCGGTGCTCATATTTTAAGTGGTAATGTTTTTGAAACCAGGGCCTTAGATGAGTTATTGCCAAATTGGAAAGAACTAAATTCACCTATTAAAACCAAGGTTTCTAAGGAAAAATTTTTATTTTTAGGAAAATCCAAATCAATAAGTTGGCCTACTTGGTTGTTACCATCGGTTCAACAAAATCATAACAATTACATAATTAGTTTAGCTAATTTATGTAGATGGTTAGCAGAACAAGCAGAAGGTTTAGGAGTTGAAATATTTCCAGGCTTTCCAGCAAGTGAAATTTTATATAATGAAGATGGATCAGTCAAAGGAGTTGCAACTCAAGATATGGGAGTTGATAAAGAAGGAAACAAAAAAGATAGTTTTGAACCTGGCATAGAACTTTTAGGAAAAGTTACTGTTTTTGCTGAAGGATGTAGAGGACATCTTGGAAAACAATTAATTGAAAAATTTAATTTATCTGAAGGTAAAGACCCTCAACAATATGGAATTGGATTTAAAGAAATTTGGGAAATAACTGAAAAAAATCATCAAGAGGGAATGGTCATGCATACTGCAGGTTGGCCACTAGATAACAATACTTATGGTGGAAGCTTTATGTATCATGCAGAAAATAAACAAGTTTTTTTAGGTTATGTAATTGGTCTTGATTATAAAAACCCATATCTTTCCCCGTTTGATGAATTTCAAAGATTTAAAACTCATCCTGCAATTAAAAAAATAATTGAAGGTGGAAAACGTATTTCTTATGGTGCTCGTGCTTTAATTGAGGGTGGACTACAAAGTTTACCAAAAATGTTTATGCCGGGAGCTTTGCTTATTGGTTGTGATGCGGGAACTTTAAATATGCCAAAAATTAAAGGGTCACATACGGCAATGAAGAGTGGAATGATTGCAGCTGAAACTATCAATGAGCATTTAAAAGAAAATAAAAGTTTATCCATATATGAAGATAAGTTCAAAAAAAGCTGGGTCTATCAAGAATTACATGCGGCTCGAAATGTTAAACCAAGTTTTAGCTGGGGCTTAATTCTTGGAATAATATTCACTGGAATCGATCAAATATTGTTTAGAGGAAAATTACCTTTTACCTTAAAGCATAAACATGCTGACCACGAAACATTAAAGCCAGCAAATGAAATGCCAAAAATTGATTATCCAAAACCAGACAATGTAATTACCTTTGACAAAACAAGTTCTGTTTATTTAACAGGAACTAATCATGCTGACAATCAACCAGTGCACTTACAATTAAAAGATCCTAATTTACCAATAAATTATACTTTAGAAAAATTTGATGAACCTGCACAACGATATTGTCCAGCAGGTGTTTATGAAGTTCAAAATGAAAATGGGATAAATAAATTTGTGATAAATTCACAAAATTGTATTCATTGTAAAACCTGTGATATCAAAGAGCCTTCCCAAAATATTACTTGGGTGACGCCTGAAGGAAGTGGTGGTCCAAAGTATGGAAATATGTAATTAGAAAGATAAAATTAACCCAACAACAAAAACTAAACTAAGTCCAAGTCCAGCTAATACTAAGTTAGTTCTTGTTTCTTTTTCTTGAACTTTTCTTGCTCTATTTAAAAGTACATTTATATCAACTCGCTTCGATGAAACTTCCTCATTTTGAATAGGGGTCGTAAAATAAGGAAGTTCACTTTCCCCAGAGCTAATTTTTTTTTCAGAACTCATGACTATAATAAATCATAGTTGGTACATCTTAACAATTTTGCATTTGTTCATTTTGGGTTGACTCTAGTCTTAATTATGTTCATTTTGGGTTAAAATATAATTTATGTCTAAATTTTTACCTGAACTATCAAAACAAATTCATACTGAGGTCATACGAGAAGTAATAGAAAAAAACTATGCTTCGATTATGCCTGTTTGGACACCATTACAATTAACAT
>JADHRH010000027.1 GCA_016777545.1 Candidatus Pelagibacter sp. | reverse complement strand
CCCTTAGAAGCTATAGATCTTTGTAAAAAATGAAATAGTTTTTGTTTTGAATTTAAAGTGTCTTTGGCTCTATTCTTTTCAGGCTCAATCATTTTAATTTGATCATAGCCTTTAATTCTAACCAACTCCTCTACTACATCTACTTCTTGAGAAATATCAGGTCTCCATGATGGAATTATCAAATCAAAAAAGTTTTTAGTTTTTTTAACTTTAAATCCTAAATTTTCTAAAATTTGTATCATTTCTTTTTTTGCAATATTAAATCCAGTGATTTTTTCAAATAAAGCAGGATTAAATTTTATATTACTGTTTTTTGTTTTTTCTGTTTTTTGGATATCGAATTCACTAATTTCTCCACCACAAATTTCTTTAATTAATCTAGCTGCTTTTTCAAGACCTTGCTCTATGGATAGCGGATCAATACCTCTTTCAAATCTAAATTTTGCATCAGTATCTATATTTAAAATTTTAGAAGACTTTCTAATTGATCTTGGATTAAAATACGCTGACTCAATTAATACATTTTTTGTATCAAACTCTGTTCCTGTTCTAGTTCCACCTATTATACCACCAAGACCTAATACGCCTGAACTATCAGAGATTACACACATATCACTTTCTAATTCGTATTCTTTATTATCTAGTGCCTCAAATTTTTCACCTTTTTTAGAATTTCTAACAATGATTTGTTTATCAATTTTATCAACATCATATGCGTGCAAAGGTCTATTTAAATCAATCATTACATAATTTGTAATATCAACTATTGCAGATATAGGTTTTTGACCGAGAGATATTATCTTTTCTTTTAACCAATCAGGACTTTCTGTATTTTTTACACCTTTAATTAAACAACTGCCAAATGATGTACAGGCCTGACCTTTTTCATTTAAAATTTTAACATTAACAGTTTGTTTTCCTTTTTTTTTTAATTTTTGCTCTTTTTTCTTTATTAGTTTGCCAGCTCCAGCTGCTGCTAAATCTCTTGCTATACCACTCACTCCTAAACAATCTGCTCTATTAGGGGTAATAGAAATATCAATTACATTTAAATCATTTTTTGGAAAATAATTTTTACCAATTTTTTTTTCATATTTTTTTGTTGAAAGCTCTGTAATGCCATCACTTTCTTCCGATAAATTTAACTCAGACTCTGAACAAAGCATCCCTGATGAGGTAACTCCTCTTATTTTGCTTACCACTAACTTCATTTGATTTTTTGGGATTACTGCACCTGGTGGAGCATAAATTGTTAACAATCCTTCTTTTGCATTTGGTGCACCACAGACTACTTTTACAGGATTACCCGAGCCTATATCAACATCGCATACTTTTAGTCTATCTGCATCTGGATGTTTTTCTGCCTTTAAAATTTTAGCTACTATGAATGCATCAAGCTCACCTGATTGCTTATCTACACTTTCTACTTCTAAACCAATATCTGTAAGTTTATCTATAATTTCGTTTTCATTTAATTTTGTGTCTAAATGTTCTTTGAGCCAGTTAGTTGTAATCTTCATCTACTTAGGCCTCTATAATTTGTTGGTACATCTATTGGATCAAATCCAAAGTGATTTAACCATCTATAGTCACAATCAAAAAAGGCTCTTAAGTCATTTATGCCATACTTAAGCATTGCCAATCTATCTATACCTATTCCAAATGCATAACCTTGAAACTCATCAGGATTTACCTTCACATTTATTAAAACATTTGGGTGAACCATTCCACATCCCAAAACTTCAAGCCATTTGTCACCTTCTCCAATAACTATTTTTCCATCTTTAATTTCATAACCAATATCAACTTCAGCTGAAGGTTCTGTAAATGGAAAATGACTAGGTCTAAATCTCATTTTTATCTTATCAACTTCAAAAAACTCTTTAATAAAATAATTTAAGCATCCTTTTAGATGACCCATGTTAATATCTTTATCAATATGTAGTCCTTCTACTTGATGGAACATAGGTGCATGAGTTTGATCACTATCAGACCTATACGTTCTACCTGGTGCTATTATTTTAAAAGGCGGTTTATCATTTAACATTGTTCTAATTTGTACTGGAGAAGTATGGGTCCTTAACAATAATTCTTTTTTATCATCTAAATAGAAAGTGTCATGCATATCTCTTGCTGGATGATTGTCAGGCGTATTTAATGCTGTAAAATTATTATATTCATTTTCAATATCTGGTCCTTCTTCAACACTAAATCCAATTTCTGAAAAGATTGAGGAAATTTCATCTATAACCTGTGACACTGGGTGTATCTTTCCCTGTGTGAAGGGTCTCTCTGGTAAAGTTATATCTACTTTTTCTTTTTCAAGTTTTTGATTAATTTCTTTTGTTTCAATATCATCAATTTTTTCGGATATTAAATTTTGTAGTTCATCTTTTACCTGATTTAAGTCTGATGCAAATTTCTTTCTTTCTTTTTCAGCTACCTTTCCCAGCATTTTAAATTGAGAACTAATTAGACCAGCTTTGCCAAATAAATCTGTCTTGATTTGATTAACTTGATTAAGGTCTAAATTACCTTTTAGCTTTAAAAGAAAATCATCTTTAATTTTTTTAATATCAGACATATTGAGAGATTATTTCTTCACCGAAGAAAAACAATAGTGAAGATTAATTTAGTGCTGATTGAGCCTTTTGAACAATAGTTTTAAAGGCTTCTGGACTATCGTATGCTATTTCAGCTAATATTTTTCTATCTAGCTTAATGCCACATTTTGTTAAACCATTAATAAATTTTGAATATGTTAAGCCCTCAGATCTAACACCTGCGTTAATCCTTTGAATCCATAATGATTTAAATTCTCTTTTTTTTGTTCTACGGTCTCTGTATGCATACTGCATAGCTTTTTCCATAGCTTGCTTTGCAACTCTTATTGTACTTTTTCTTCTGCCCCACTGACCTTTTACAGCTTTTAAAACTTTTTTATGTTTCGCGTGACTTGTGACACCTCTTTTAACTCTTGCCATATTATCCTCTTAAACTGTAAGGCATATATGATTTAACTATTTTGCCATCCTGTTTTGACATAGTAGTTGTGCCTCTTAATTTTCTAATTTGTGAATTTGTTCTTTTAATCATGCCATGTCTTTTTCCAGCCTGAGCCATCATAACTTTACCTGTAGCAGAGATTTTAAATCTTTTTTTTGCTGAACTTTTTGTTTTTAATTTGGGCATAATTCTGCGGTCTTATACAAATATTGTAATAGATTTACAACCTCTATTAAGGCCTATAAAGGCTGAATAACCATAATCATTTGCTTCCCATCAAATTTTGGGTGTAGCTCTACTTTGCCAATATCTTGCATATCAGCTTTTATCTTATCCATTAATTCCCTACCTAGATGTGAGTGCTGCAGCTCTCTACCTTTAAATCTTATTGTAAATTTTACTTTATCACCTTTGCCAATAAATTTTTTAGCATTTTTAACTTTAAAATCATAATCATGGGTTTCTGTAACAGGTCTCATTTTGATCTCTTTCAACAAAACAATTTTTTGTTTTTTCTTAGCAACGTTAGCTTTTTTTTGAGCATCATACTTAAATTTACCCATGTCAATAATTTTACATACAGGTGGTTTAGCATTTGGAGCTATCTCGATTAGATCTAAGCCTTGTTCTTTAGCCATTGAAATGGCTTCGTTAGTATTTATTATTCCAATATTTTCTCCGTCACTTCCAATTACTTGTACTTCTGGAGCCGTAATTCTATTATTAGACTTAGGTCCTTTATCTTTAGTTCTTCTTTGAAAATAATTTTGTTTAAAATCTGCCACTTAGTTTGAAGATGCTTTGTTTAAAGCTGAGAAAGTTTTTAAAAATAAGTTTAATTCCATATTTTCTTGTTTATTAGTATCCAATCTTCTAATCGTTACTGAGTTACTGTCAACTTCTTTTTTACCACAAATCAATAAAAGTGGTATTTTTGATAAAGAATGTTCTCTAATTTTATAATTTAAATTATGATTTTTTAAATCAACTTCAGAGCTCATGCCAGCTTCTCTAATTTTTTCATTTACTTCTTTTGCATAGTTATCAAACTCCTCCGAGATTGGAATTACAACAACTTGTAAAGGAGCTATCCAAAAAGGAAATTTTCCAGCATAATTTTCTATTAGAATTCCTATAAATCTTTCTAAAGAACCAAACAAAGCTCTATGTAACATTACAGGTATTTTTTTTGTTCCGTCTTTATCAACAAAGGAGGCATCTAATCTTCCAGGTAAATTAAGATCAACCTGCAATGTTCCACATTGCCAATCTCTACCAATTGCATCTCTTAGAACAAATTCAATTTTTGGACCATAAAATGCTCCTTCACCTTTGTTAATTGTATATTCAAGTTTTGATGCTTTAACAGCATCTAATAAAGCCTTCTCTGCTTTATCCCAAACATTATCATCACCAACTCTTAAATCAGGCCTATCTGAATATTTTAATATTACATTTTTAAATCCGAGATCTTTGTAAATATCTAAAATTAAATTAGTAACTATCAGACATTCTTCAGTAATTTGATCCTCAGTACAAAATATATGTGCATCATCCTGAGTAAAAGCTCTAACTCTTAATAGACCATGTAAAGCTCCTGAAGGTTCATATCTATGCACCTTTCCAAATTCTGAAATCCTTAATGGAAGATCTCTATAGCTTTTTAAACCTTGATTAAAAACCTGTACATGGCCTGGGCAATTCATTGGTTTAATAGCAAATACTTTTTCATCTGGTGTCTCAGATGTATACATGTGCTCACCATACTTTTCCCAATGACCAGATTTTTCCCAAAGAGCTCTGTCTAAAACTTCTGGAGTATTTACTTCCTTGTAGCCAGCTTTCTCTTGTCTCCCCCTCATATAAGCGACTAATTTTTGAAATAATTTCCAACCTTTTTCATGCCAAAAAACTGCTCCTGGACTCTCTTCTCTAAAATGAAATAAGTCCATTTCCTTTCCTAGCTTTCGGTGATCTCTTTTTTCTGCTTCTTCTATTCTTTTTAAATATTCATCTAAATCTTTTTGTGAAGCCCAACTTGTTCCATAAATCCTTTGTAACATTTCATTATTGGAGTCTCCTCTCCAATAAGCTCCTGATACTTTAGTTAATTTAAAATATTTTCCAATTTTTCCTGTTGAAGGTAAATGTGGACCCCTACATAAATCATGCCAATCACCATGAAAATATATAGAAACATCTTCTCCCTTGGGAATACTTTCAATAATTTCAGCTTTATACACCTCTCCAATCTCTTTAAAGTGAGATATTGCTTTATCTCTATTCCAAACTTCTCTTGTTGTTGGAACGTCTCTATCAACAATCTCTTTCATTTTATTTTCAATTTTTTTTAAATCTTCTTCTGTAAAAGGTTCTTTTCTGGAAAAATCATAATAAAAACCATTTTCAATAATTGGTCCTATGGTCACTTGTGTTCCAGGAAAAAGTTCCTGAACTGCCATTGCTGTTATATGAGCTGTATCATGCCTAATGGTTTCTAGGCCTTCTTTATCTTTGGATGTAAAAATTTTAATTGTACAATCTTTATCTATAACGTGACTTAAATCTTTAAGCTCATCATTTACACTAATTATGCTTGCTTGCTTAGATAAAGACTTACTAATCTTTTCTGCAACCTCAAGACCTGTTACTTTATTTGGAAAATCTAAAGTGTTTCCGTCTGGTAATGTAATTAATGGCATTTAATTTAATAATTTTTTGTATTCTGAATATGTAGAAAAACACATTTTTTCAACATTAAATTTCTTAATTATATTTTTTCTACCTTCTATACCAATAGATTTCAATCTAGATTCATCTAATTGTAAAACTTCTACTATTTTTTCAGATAAAGATTCTGGATCACTAGATTTAAATAAAAAACCTGTTTTTTTATCAATGATTGTTTCATTAGATCCACCTATATCGCTCGCTATTATTGGCTTTTCCATTGATTGAGCCTCAACTGCAACCCTACCAAAGGCCTCTGGCTCTATAGAAGCTGAAACAACTAAACTAGATATTTTATATGCAAGTGGCATATTTTTACAATGTTCTATAAATTTTAATTGGCCTGTTAGTCTATGTTGCTCTGCTAATCTTTTTATTTTTTTTGTATAAATATCTCTTCCCTGGTCACTTCCAAGAATGACGGCATAAAATGATTGAAAGCCTAATTTTTTGTTAGCAAGGTTTAATGCTTCAATAAAAATCTCCTGTCCCTTCCATGAGGTTAAACGACCAGGCATTAATATTATTTTTTTACCTCTAGTTAATTCCCATTGAGAAATAAGTTTGTTTTCCTGGTCTTCTAAAGTTGTAGAAGGATCAAAGTAATCTACATTAATTCCTCTAAATATTACTAAAAATTTTTTTTTTACATTAAGATACTTTTTATAATTATGACTGATGTGTGAAAAAATAAAATTGGAACCTGCTATAATTAAATCTGATCTAACCATTACTGAATTGTAAAATTTTTTAATTGAATTATTAAAATTATACGTTCCATGAAATGTGGTAACAAATTTTCTTCTAGTTATTTTGGTTGCAATTAAGCATGACCACGCTGGTGCACGGCTTCTTGCGTGCACTATCGAAATATTATTTAACAAAATAATAAAGATTAAAGCTATAGAATTAAAAATTATTAATAATGGATTCTTACTATGTACAGGAAGTTTAATTAATTTAACTTTTTTTTTATCTATGAATTTTAATAACTCCCCTCCACTAGTAACTATATAAGACGAGCAATTATTTTCTGGTAGATAATGTGCAAGATCATAACAACCTGTTTCTGCCCCACCATATCCAAGCTTTGGTATTACTTGCAAAACTTTTAATTTTGAAGACATTTGATAGAACTATATATTAAGAATGAACTCTAATAAACTGATATGAATAAATTTAAATATCTCAAAATTTCAAATAACAAACAAATAAGATATCTTACCAATAATTATAGGAAAAACTTATACGTTGTTTTTCTACACGGTTTTATGTCAAATATTGAGGGTGAAAAACCAAATGCTATTTTTAAATATACCAAAAATAACAAACTGGGTTTTCTTGCACTTGAATACTCAGGTCATGGAAAATCAACTGGTAAATTTACAGATGGCAATATCAGCAAGTGGACTAGAGAAGTAAAAATAACTATAAAAAAAATAGTAGGTAAAAATCCATTTATCTTAGTAGGTTCAAGTATGGGTGCATGGCTTTCACTTAACCAATTTAAATTTTTTGGAAATCAAATTAAAGGTTTTTTAGGCATTGGTTCAGCTCCAGAATTTTTACAAAACCTAATGTGGAAAAAGTTCTCCAAACCAATGAAAAAAGAAACAATTAAAAATGGAATTTATCATTTAAAACATGGCAATTATGAATATCCAATTACTTATCAGTTAATAAAAGATGGAAGAAAAAATAGAATTTTAAACAAAAAAATAAAATCTTTTATAGACGTTGTGATGATCCACGGAAGTAAAGATGAGGTTGTTCCAAAAATATATTCAAAAAAAGTTTTAAAGATATTTACTAATGCAAAAAAGAAATTAGTAATAATTAAAGATGGTGATCACAGCCTTTCAACAAAAAAGGGGCTGAAAAAAATAATTTTAGAACTTAATAAAATTGTCTCTAATATAGCTTAAGCCCTCTACGTAACTTGGAAACTTTAATTTGTAATTAAAATAATCTTTAATTTTTTCATTACTCACTTTTTTTGACTCTTTGTAAAAATTTTTTAACATTTCACTTTTTATTTCATCTACTTCAATTTTTTTAACATTTTTAATTCCTAATAATTTTGCTGCATATAATATAATTTCCTCAGAGGATGAGGGTTTATCATCTGCTAGATTATATATTTCTCCTGATTTAAATTTAAAAATTGAAGCAAATAAAAAGTTTGCAATATCCACTACATGAATTCTTGAAAAGTAGTGATCTGTTTTATTAATTATATTTACTTCACTTGATTTTAAGCGTGAAAGAGTATTTTTTTCATTAGAATAAATTCCTGACAACCTAAAGATTTGAATCGGCAATTCATTATTTTTAGCAAATGAGATCCAAGAATTTTCTGATTCAAGTCTTGCCAAACCCTTATCTGTAAATGGGTTTGTTTCACTACTTTCATTTACCCATTCTCCTTTATGATCACCATAAACACTAGTTGAAGATAAATAAGTTATCCATTTTACTTTTGAACTTTTAATGAATTCGGAAAAATTTTTTAAAACAATATCTTCTTTATTAATTGGAGGTATAGAAATTAAGATATGAGTTGCTTGATTTAATTTAATTAATAAATCTCTATCAAATTTTTTATCATCAAAAAGATAATTATTATATTCAATACCATTAGAGGTTTTTTTTGATGACTCTGACCTAGAAGTTACTGATAAATTAAGCTTGTAGTTCTCTGTACTTAATTTTTTAATAAAATTTTTTGCTACTTGGCCAAAACCAAAACAAAAAATATTTATTTCCTTCACTTTAACTTACTTCTTTTATAATGGGTTTTATGCTTAAAGGGTTTTCAAGTTTATCAATCATTTCTTTTGGACAAATTTGAATAAAGTTAGAAATTTCTTGATCAAAATTTTCAATTATCTTTTTAGATAAATTTGAATTTGTCTCAATATGATGCTCTTTGACTAATCCTTTTAAATAATTAATCCAGTATTCTGTTTCTGGCGTTTGCCAAATTATACTTTCTGGATTAGCTTTTTTATCAAATTCATTATTAATATTATAAACGAAAGCCATACCTCCCGTCATACCTGCTCCGAAGTTATCTCCGACATCACCTAAAACAAC
This sequence comes from Candidatus Pelagibacter sp., assembly GCA_016777545.1. Classification (GTDB taxonomy): domain Bacteria; phylum Pseudomonadota; class Alphaproteobacteria; order Pelagibacterales; family Pelagibacteraceae; genus Pelagibacter. The sequence continues at coordinate 996 of JADHRH010000027.1, read as the reverse complement.
TACTGTTCCCCCTGTCATATATTCACATGCATTGGAATCGCAACCCTCAATAACTGATACTGAGCCTGAATTTCTAACAGCATATCTCTCTCCTGCTTGACCAGCTGCAAAAAGCTTACCTGAAGTTGCTCCATATAAAACCGTATTTCCAATTATTGTATTTTCATATGAAACAAGATTACTTTCATCTGGAAGTTTAACAACTATTGTTGCTCCTGAAAGTCCTTTACCAACATAATCATTTGCATCTCCTTTTAAAATGAGTTTCAGTCCTTTTATACCGAAGGCTCCAAAAGATTGTCCTGCTGTTCCCTTAAAATTTAAAGTTAAAAAATTTGCCTCTAAAGCTTCTGATCCATATTTTTCGTATAAGTGATTGGAAATTCTAGTTCCAACAGTTCTGTGTATATTTTTAATAATAAATTCTTTTTCTAAAACTTTTACTTTTCCTATCTTATCTTTTATTTCAGGTAAAATCTCTTGATCCAAAGTATCTGGAACTTCATTTATTTCTGGTGTTGTACAATATCTTGTATTATCTCCAGCATCTGTTTGAACAAAAAGTGGATTTAAATCTAAATCATCAAGATTGGGTGATGCTTTACTGATCTGACGCAATAAGTCAGTTCTGCCAATTACCTCATTTAAAGATTTAAACCCTAATTCAGCTAAAATTTCTCTTACTTCTTCACCAATAAATCTAAATAAATTCACTACTTTATCAGGAGTGCCTGTAAATTTTTCTCTTAGTTTTTCATCCTGAGTACAAACTCCAACTGGGCATGTATTTGAATGACATTGTCTAACCATTATACATCCCATTGCCACAAGGGCTGTAGTTGCTACTCCATACTCTTCTGCACCCATCATGGCTGCAATAACTACATCTCTTCCAGTTTTAAGTCCCCCATCTGTTCTTAATGTAACTTTATGTCTTAAATTATTTAAAGTTAAAACCTGATTGGCTTCTGTCAATCCCATTTCCCAAGGTATGCC